>CAYWBF010000064.1:0-10484 GCA_964456085.1 uncultured Eubacteriales bacterium | reverse complement strand
AATTTTTAAAAGTCAAGGGCAGAAGCTTAAAAAATTTTTACACTCACAAAAAATACGTGGGGGGAATAATCTACAAAATCCTCTCCAAAAAGGGGCGCCGGTTGTGAGCGTAAAAATTTTTTTGCGTCCCTTGACTTTTAAAAAAGCTTTTGCGACCCCCAGTCCACCTTATAAGCAACACCCATACCCAAACCCAAACCACTATAATAACTTATTTTAATAATGAGGGATTAATTTGAACCTATTTGAATACGAATTTAACCAAAGCATAGAAAAAACCGCTCCATTAGCCCATAGAATGAGGCCAGAGCGGCTTAGCGAATTTTTCGGACAAGAGCATATAGTTGGAAAAAACACCCTGCTCCCCCGAGCGATTTTAGCAGATAAGCTTACATCTATGGTACTATCAGGGCCGCCAGGCACCGGAAAAACAACCCTCGCCCAAATAATCGCTGCAACCACCAAAAGCAGCTTTGTTCAGCTTAACGCAACCACCGCCGGCGTAAAGGACATTAAAGAAACGGCGGAGGAAGCCAAGCTTACCCTTGCTACAAGGGGAAAGCGCACGATTTTATTTCTTGATGAAATACATCGCTTCAACAAATCACAACAGGACGCCCTCCTACCTTACGTTGAAAACGGTACATTAACTCTAATCGGCGCAACTACAGAAAACCCTTATTTCGAGGTAAATAAAGCTATTATCTCCAGGTCCACTGTTTTTTTACTTAAGCCCTTAAACAAAGAGGATATTGTTAAAATATTAAAAAGAGCTGTAGAGGATAAAGAAAAGGGTGTAGGGGAATTTAACCCAGAGGTTACAGATGAGGCGCTGGATTTTTGGGCTGATGTAGCAAACGGTGACGCTAGAGCTGCCTTAAACGCCTTAGAGCTTGCTGTCCTTACCACAAAACCCGATTCCCAAGGTGTTGTGCAAATCAACCTTACGGTCGCTGAGGAGTGTATCCAAAAACGAGCTATAGGCTACGACAAGAAGGGCGACAATCACTACGATACCATTTCAGCCTTTATAAAAAGCATGCGTGGCTCAGACCCTCAAGCAGCGGTTTATTATTTAGCCAGAATGTTATTCGCCGGAGAGGATCCAAAATTTATCGCACGGCGAATCGTAATATGTGCCGCTGAGGACGTAGGCAACGCCGACCCACAAGCTCTGGTTGTTGCACAGGCGGCCGCCGCTGCTACAGACTTTATTGGCTTGCCGGAGTGCAGAATAATTCTATCGCAAGCTGCTATCTACGTAGCCAGCGCCCCAAAAAGCAACGCTTCTTACCTAGCAATCGACCTTGCCACAGAGGACGTGCAAAAATTTGAAGCTACCGTTCCTGCTCATTTGCGTGACACCCACTCTACTACAAAAAGAGGCGAGGCAACACCATCCTACGTCTACCCCCACCAATTTGCCGGCAGCTTTTGTAATCAGCAATATTTACCCGATGTATTAAAAGGAAAGATTTATTATACACCTACAGAAAACGGCAAGGAAAGACTAATAAAGGAACGTCTTGAAAGGCTTTGGCAGTAAGTTTGCCAAAGCCTTATTTTTTTGCTGAAATTGTCCAAACAAAAATATTATAATTTTAGCATGTAACCAAGGCATCCCTCATATTCTATAAAAAATATTTAATATTTATGGACAAGGAGGGAAAAATGGAAAGTGGATTTGATTTTGAGGCTATGATGAAAATGATGCAGCTTATGCAAAGCCAACCCTTCCAAGGCTACCAAAAACCCAAGGAGGAACAGCCCTTTGACAGTGACAGCAGCACACGCACCCTTCTTGCTATTCAGGCTGCAATACCTCACTTGGAGTTTAAGTACCAAAAGGCAGTGGCCATTTTTGTTAAACTTATAGAGATTAACAGGCTAATAGAAATGTACTCCAATGAATCAGATAGGAGTATATACCAAGACGAAAACTGGCGTATAGCAATGCTAAATTCCACAAAGGAGTTTTTTGACCCGGATACTAGGCAAAAAATTGAAATGCTTTTACGATTTATGGAGCTGAAAGGGCTAATATCAGTATTGGAGGAGCTGGGTTATGGAAAAAATTGAAAGACTATTGGAAAGCGACGCCTTTAGCGTAATAGATAAGGAAAGACGTGAGGAATTTTTAAAGCTGTTTGCTCAGCTTAAAGGCAAAAGCCAGCCCGAAGCTATGAGCATAATTTACGAATTTTCAAAAAAGCAACCACAGGGTAAGCAGCTTACCAAAGAGGAGCAACAGCTTATGATGAATGCTATGCTGGAGAGTATGGAGGAGGGCGAGCGAAAAAAATTTTTGGGGCTTTTAGAAATGCTCAAGCTTAAGGCAAATTTTAGTTAATGCTATTGTATTCTATAGGCACCGTCCTCTTTTAAGTATGTAAAATACCTGCTAGAAAAATTTGCTTACCATCTAAATCTATGATAGGCTATAATACATATTAAAAGTTAGGTTTGAAGGATGGTGCGTTTATGAGTTTTCATGTAACTACTGTAATACAGCAAGAGGATAATTGGTATGTGGCTAAATGCTTGGAAAATGACGTAGCATCTCAAGGTAAAACCATTGAAGAAGCTATGCAAAATCTAAAAGAAGCGTTAGAATTGTATTATGAAGATTTTCATGATGCGCCTGTGGTTAAGAAAATATTTATTACTACAATGGAGATTTCCATATAATGGGATCAAAGTATCCGGTTTTGAGGCCACAAGAAATAATTAGGGTGCTTTAATCATTGGGTTTTACTTATAAATCACAAAAAGGTGGCCACACTAAGTACATTAAAGTCTATTCTTGAGCAAGCTGGATTGATGCTTGAGTAGTTTATAGATATTGTTACAAAAAACATATAGTGTTCATATTTCATTGGTGATGTATTAAAACTGTTGAATAAATTAGCGTGTTAAATGGTTTTAATACATCATCTTCTCTGCATCATTAAATGATATTTCAGCAATTACTCCATAAATTTTCTGAGAATTGAAGATTCTTTTTGAATGGAAGGATTATATACTATGTCGACAAAATTAACCAAAGAACAATGGCTTGAAATATTGCATGACCCACAAGTCACTAAAAACGAAAATATTGAGTTGTTTAAAGTAATCTATTCACATGAGGGCCATAAAATCTTTTATAAGGAGTTGAAAAAGCCACTCAAAGACCCCCGCATACCAACAAATAGTTTTGCAAACCGCATAGTATCTAAATATTCAAAAAAATATAACATTGAGCTTGATCCTGAAGGTACCCGTGGAAAAGGTCAATGGTGGCTGTTTTTTGATGGTTGGTTTGTAAATGGTCTTTGGGTATGGTCGCTCAAAACCAGCTTAGTAGAGGCACTAAAAGAAATGAGCTTAACTGGTACTAACGATGAACTGATTGAAATAGATTCTTCAACAGAGAATATATCTCATGGAAAGAGGATAGCAAAATTGGAACAGAGATACGTTAGATATCACAATGGTAAATATTCAATAGAACTAGATATAACTGCCGAAGAATGGAAAACAATGCTGGCTGACAAAAAAATCTTTACTGATAAATCAAAGGATATGATTCATAAATGGTTTTTGCAAACTAATCATCAAGTTACTAATAGAAAAATAATGAGCATTTATAAAAATGAGTACCCCCAACACAAAGCCCCACCATTTAATGGAATAGTTAAAGGTCTAGTTCAAAGAATACTAAAGCATTTAAACAGATTTGAAGTAATTGGAACAGATGGGAAACATTGCTATTGGATTGTTTTGTTTGAAGGTTGGCACGAAAACTATAAACATTCTAGCCCATTTGTATGGAAGTTAAGAAAAGAATTAGTACAGGCAATTGAAGAGTTGCGATTATTTGATGATATTGAAAATCTATTCAATGATGAACTTGAAAGTACAGTTTTTGTCGAAGGAGAAGAAGAAGGCAAGAAAATACAATATTTCACCACAAAGTATGAGAGAAGTCAAAAAAATAGATCTGCAGCTATTCAGTTTCATGGACTAACTTGTCGTGTATGTGGGTTTAATTTTGAAGATACATATGGTGAATTAGGAAAGTATTACATCGAAGTACATCATCGTAAGCCTTTATATATAAAAGATGAAGTAGTCGAGGTTGACTATAAGACAGATTTAGTTTGTGTTTGTTCAAATTGCCATAGAATGTTACATCGAAAAAAGGACTGCATTCTATCACCGGAAGAACTCAAGGCTATTTTTTTAGAGAAACATACAAAAATGGATGCAGTGAATGGCTCCTCAATTTAACTTAAAGTCTTTTCGCAGAGATTCTTCTCAATTTGGCGTATTCTTAAATTAAAGTATTAATCTGAGTCCATAATACAAGAACTATCTAACCCACACCCCAATAATAATTCCCACCAAAATAGAACGTTTATAAAAGTTATCAATATACTGTATTGATAACTTTTTTTTGAGGTGATTTAATGGGAAAGGGTTTTATTCAGGCGCAATGTCACACCGGTGATGATGCACTCCCAGTAGCAAACGCCAAAATAACAATCAAAGGTTTGCTGGGAACGCCCGTGTTTAATTTAGTAACCGACAAAAACGGAAACACAGATACTATCTCCGTAGATGCCCCCGACGCAAAATTTTCCTTTGACCCCTACTATCAAGGCGACACCTATTCCAGATGGAACGTAACTATCACCGCTGACGGATTTATTCCGGCTCAAATCAACAACGTACAGGTTATGGACACAGTTACAACAATTGTGCCTTCAAGAATGTATCCCGAGCCGGAGGGTGCTGCAAGAGGAACCTATTTAGACCTCACAGAAATTCCCGAGAATTTTTTAAGAAGCAGCTCCCAGTACCAGCAGGAAGGCCCCACAAAAACACCTTATGTACTATTTGACGTGGTAATACCCGAGTATGTGGTCGTCCATCTGGGTACGCCCTTCGCCGCTGCCAAAAACGTACGAGTGAAATTTCCCGACTATATAAAAAATGTTTGCTCCTCGGAAATTTACCCAACTTGGCCGTTAAATTCACTCCTTGCAAATATTCACTGTCAAGTTTCTTTTGTGCTAAACAGAATATACACTGAATGGTACAGATCACAGGGCTTTGAGTTCGACATAACAAACTCTACGAAATTTGACCAGGCTTATGTAGACGGTAGAAGCATATTTAAAAATATTAGCGAGATTGTAGACAACTATTTTAATATTTATGCCAGCAGACGGGGCACAAAAGGGCCGTACTTTACCGAATACTGCAACGGCTCCACCACTACCTGCCGTGGACTGTCCCAATGGGGTACCGTAAACCTTGCACTGTCCGGAAAAACTCCTATTCAAATTTTGAGAAACTACTACCCCGATGATTTAGAGCTGGTAGAAGCGCAGCAAATTGCCGGGGCAGTACAATCCTATTTAGGGGTGCCACTAAAGCAAGGCTCCACCGGAGGTCAGGTTCGGATTATACAGCAATATTTAAACAGAATACGAATAAATTTCCCATTAGTACCCAAAATTGCCTCAGAAAACGGAGTATTTGGTCCGGACACTACAGCGGCAGTTAAAGCTTTTCAAAAATCTTTCAACTTACCCGAAACCGGAATTGTAGACAAAGCTACTTGGTACAAAATTTCATATATATACGTTGCAGTAACAAGGCTTGCAAACCTGGACGCCGAAAACGAAAACGCAAATGTGGGCTTTGCTCCGCCGTCTGTTGTACTGCGAGAGGGTTCGTCTGGGCCGGAGGTTGTGGAGCTTCAATTCCTATTAAACTTCATTGCACCATACTACCCAACGGTACAGGGCACCTCACAGGACGGTAACTTCGGCCCCAAAACAAAAACCTCTGTTCAGTCCTTCCAGCAAACCTTCGGCTTAACTCCCGACGGTATTGTAGGGGCACTAACCTGGCGTAAGCTCTTTGAGGTATACAGAGGTATAATTAACAACGCCATGCCCCCCGTCCAACCTCCAGGCCCAACACCTCCAACGCCCCCTACTCCACCAACACCCGAGGTTAACCCACCATACCCAGGTACAGCTCTTAAGGAAGGCTCCCGTGGCTCAAACGTATCCCTTATTCAAAGATATTTGAACACAATAAGCAACGTCTATCCCTCTATCCCAAAAGTCACCGTAGACGGAATTTTCGGCCCTGGAACGAAAAATGCTGTAATCGCCTTTCAAAATCAGTTTGGCCTTGTTCCCGACGGCATAGTAGGCAGACAAACCTGGAATACCTTGGTGAGAGAATACGATAAAGCACTTGAAAGCTCACAAACTCCTTCTGCAAAGCCATATCCGGGATATTTGATACGGGAAGGCCAATCAGGAGAAAACGTTAAGCTTATCCAAACCTATTTAACCGCCATACGACGGTCATACCCTTCCATTCCACCAGTAACAGTGGATGGAATATTCGGCCCCGGAACAAAAAATGCTGTTGTAACCTTCCAAAGGCTGTTCGGTCTGGCAGCAGACGGTATCGTAGGCAGGCAAACCTGGGACGCACTTGTGAGAGAGTACAACAAGGCTACTACCGGCAATAGAATCACCCTTCAAAACCTGCTATTTACAACACTTTTTTTGCAGGGAGCAAATTATAATTAACGTGAGATCGACGAAGTCGAATAAGCCGCTTAAGCGGCTTAAATTGCGAAGCAATTTTCACGTTTTGTTCCACGAAATTGCGGTTCTTGCAATTTTGTCGAACTCACATTAATTAAAATTATCCATAAAAAATGGCTATCGGTTATTTCCGGTAGCCATTTTTTGATTCAACATATTTACTTTATAAAACTATCTGTTATAATGATTAGTAGGTAAAATTTCACAATCATAGCAATTTGCAAAAGCATAATTGCTATTATTACAAGAATGGACGGTGATTTTGTGGTTAAGAATGTTGATAGTGGCCCAGATTTTACATTGCTTGATTTAATCGATGCCCATACTTTACAAAATATCCAGGATGCTTTTGCAAAAGCTACAGGCATGGCCGCCTTGACAGTAGACTTGAACGGACCTGTGACTACACTTAGCAACGCAACTGATTTCTGCATTAAGCTTACAAGAAATTCTAAGTTAGGCTTTGAGCGGTGCAATAAGTGCGATATTGAGTCAAGTAAAAAAGCAGCTCAAACCGGAAAGTATACCACCTACTTTTGTCATGCCGGACTTGTTGACTTTGGAGCGCCTATAGTGGTCAACGGTAAGCAAATAGGAGGTATGCTTGGGGGTCAGGTTTTAACCGATGCACCTGATATAGATAAGTTTAGAAAAATAGCTCAAGAGCTTGGAATAAACCCTGATGAATACGAAAAAGCTGTAAAAAAAGTTAAAATTGTTCCAAAATCAAGCATAGACGCTTCCGCAGAGCTTTTGTACATAGTAGCCAACACCTTGTCAAAGTCGGCTCACGACCGCTTAATGACGAAAATCAATTCCGAAAACGTATTGGAAAGCGTAAACAAGCTTATAAAAAGCATTGAAATAATCAGCAACCTCATCGAGAAAAACACCAAAAACATCTCCAGCATAGAGGGGAGCATTGACGAAATTTATTCAATCTCTCAAAACGAAGGCGAGCAGGTTAAAAAGACTAAAAGCATTATAAAGGAAATGAAGGATATTGCCCTCCAAATAAACCTACTAGGCTTCAACGCCTTCGTAGAAGCAACAAGAGCAAAGGAAGCAGGCGTAGGCTTCCAAGTTATTGCTCAAGAAATAAGAAAAATGGGCGAAATATACAAAAACTCTGCCACCCTAATAGAGGACGTGTTGACCCAAATCGGCTCCTATTCAAAGCAACTAGACGTAAGCGCCGATGTTAACAAGGAAATAGTAACCAGCAGCATGAAAACCTCGCGCGAGATTAAGGCGTTGCTGGAGGAATTGATGGAGACTACTACTCGGTTGATTAGAAATTAATAATTGGGGTTTTAGTTTGTTGGTTTTAAGTTTTGTTGTTGTATTTATATTAGCTGTCCTTTTTGGGCAGCTTTTTTGTTGTTTACAGTTGTGGCAATGCCTTGATTTTGGCACTTATATCTGCTGATTAGCACCAAAAATGCTAAAACATATCTATTTGTTAATCCCCACAAACTCCGCCATCTTCCCCCTAAAAACCGCAATCCGCTCAAACCCAGCCGCCCGAATCAACTCATAAGCATCCCCAAAATGCGAGCAAATCCTATCCGGCGAATGAGCATCAGAGCCAACAGTAACAATCTCCCCACCAAGCTCCCTAAATCTCTTTAAAATCTCCAGCCTAGGGTGAGATTGATTCAAATTGTACCTATACCCAGAGGTATTTACCTCCAGCCCCTTCCCCTTTTCAACCAGCAAACGTAACCCCTCATCAATAATCTCCTTATAATCCTCATACCTAAAGCTTGTATCCTCATAAGGCGCATATCTATTTACATAATCAAAATGCCCATAAACACAAAAATCATTAATGCGCCTAATATTTTCAACAACTTCCTCAAAATACATACGGTATGCCGTATCCTTATCTTTTCCGTCATAGTACCCACCGCAGTATAGGTCAGCCTTTTGAATATCGTGGGAGGATCCAATAATAAAATCAAATGGATATTTACTAACCAGCTCGCTAATTTGAGCCTTTAGGTGCGGCCCAAGGCCGATTTCTACGCCTAACACCAGGTTAATTCTTTTAGAATATTTTTCCTTAAGCTGGTTAAACTCATTTAGATAGGCATTGTAATCAGGAACGTAGGGATAGGGGTTATCGTCTGCCATAAAATCATAGTGGTCGGTAAGGGCCATTTCCTTGAGTCCAAGAGAAATCGCCCTTTCAATCATGTCCTTCATAGGTGTGGCTGAATCGGGTGAATAGCTTGTATGCAAATGATAGTCGGTGTAATACATACTCATCTTCCTTCCAAAAGCTCATTATTTAAGAAATAAAACTGCCGTAGGTATTGTTCAAAATAAGTATCTCTATACATTTTCAGAAACCCACTTGAACCGTGTGGGATTCTAAAAATGTGAGACACTAATTTTGAAGCAATCCCTTAGCATTCCATGGAAGTATATATTTATTAGCCCCCTATTTCAATTGCCAATATCAATAATTATTCTGATTTTTTTAAATAATTATTGTTGAATAGTTCCCCTTGAAAAATCAGCGCCAGCAAATACTTTTACTTGCTTTTACCAATTATTGCATGTTATTATTAAACAAAAACCATATAAAGGAGTAATGTAATTATGCTTAACAAAAAATCCGTTGACCAACTAAATGTAAAAGGTAAACGCGTGCTTGTACGCTGCGACTTTAATGTTCCTCTAAAGGAAGGCAAGATTACAGACGAAAACAGAATAGTTGCTGCTCTTCCTACTATAAAGAAGCTTATTGAAGGCGGCGGAAAAGTAATTCTTTGCTCTCACCTAGGCAAGCCAAAGGGTCCTGATGCTAACGCTACCCTACTTCCAGTTGCAAAAAGATTGTCCGAGCATCTTGGAAAGGACGTTGTTTTTGCGGCAGACGACACAGTTGTGGGAGAAAACGCAAGAGCAGCCGTTGCTAACATGAATGACGGAGACGTTGTACTTCTTGAAAATACTCGCTTCAGAAAAGAAGAAAGCAAAAATGAGGAAGCCTTCTCAAAGGATTTAGCAAGCATTGCAGACGTTTATGTAAACGACGCTTTTGGCTCCTCTCACAGAGCACACTGCTCAACTGTTGGTGTTACTGCCTTCATTCAAGAATCTGCTGTTGGCTATTTAATGGAAAAGGAAATCGAATTCTTGGGCAACGCTGTTAACAACCCAACTCGTCCTTTTGTTGCAATACTAGGCGGCGCAAAGGTTTCTGATAAAATCGCTGTTATTAACAACCTGCTTGAAAAGGTTGACACGCTAATTATTGGCGGTGGTATGGCTTACACCTTCCTTAAGGCTCAAGGCTACGAGGTTGGAACCTCTCTTTTAGAGGCAGACAAGCTTCAATACGCTCTTGATATGATTGCCAAGGCTAAGGAAAAGGGCGTTAACTTCTTATTACCTATTGATACAGTTGTTGTTAAGGAATTTAAAAACGACACCGAATTTAAAACTGTACCTTCAACTGAAATCCCTGCTGACTGGATGGGCGTTGATATTGGCGAAAAAACAAGAGAGCTTTTTTCCGGTGCGCTTAAGGACGCTAAGACTGTTGTTTGGAATGGGCCTATGGGCGTATTTGAATTTGAAAACTTTGCCAAGGGTACTATTGCAGTTGCTAAGGCACTTGCAGAAATCGACGCAACAACTATTATCGGCGGTGGCGACTCCGCTGCGGCTGTAAACCAGCTTGGCTTTGGCGATAAAATGACTCATATTTCCACAGGCGGCGGCGCTTCCCTTGAATTCTTAGAGGGCAAAGAGCTTCCAGGTGTTGTGGCAGTTAACGACAAATAGGAAAGAGGTGCTTACCTTGAGAAAAAAAATAGTAGCCGGAAACTGGAAAATGAACAAAACCCCTGC
>CAYWBF010000063.1:4016-10491 GCA_964456085.1 uncultured Eubacteriales bacterium | reverse complement strand
TATAAGGCTCACATTAATCTGGGCTACGGTTAGCATGGTATCAGCTCCGTTTTTGCGATAAAAGCTAAAGGAGCGCTCGCCCCTTTCGTCAAGGTGAACAAAAGCAAGGGAGGTTTGGTATTGCTCTGAAAAAAGCAGTCCCTCAACATCTACCCCGTTGTCCGCCAAAACCTGCTTTAGGCTTCTGCCGAAGGTATCCTCTCCCACCATTCCCATAAATCCAACCTTCACCCCAAGCCTTGCGGCACAACAGGCAAGGTTTGCCGGGCCTCCCCCTGGGTTACGTTCAAAGCATGGGTTTCCATTCTCGCTCACTCCTATGGGGGTAAAGTCAATAAGAAGCTCTCCCATTGATAATAAATCTAACATTTCTATTCCTCCTTCAAAGGTGTTATTTACCTAAAAATATATTGGGAAATTTCTATAAGCTCTGTTCCTTCTTCAACTGTTATCTCAATGTCACCTTGCAGGCTAACTAACTCCATTTGCGAAATGAGAAGGGCAGTTCCCTGTCCGTCCGAAATCTCTACCACACCAATATCTACAATAACGGAGTAGCACAACTCCTTGTCTAAGCCAAATGAAAAGCGCTGGTCACCAAAAACTGCAATCCCTTCATCTAAATTAATCACAAGCCCTTGCCCTAAAAATCTAACCACAGCCTTTCCACGCCCTGTGTTTTTTAGCTTAATTATTAATTCATAGGGGACTTGATCTCCATAGGCTATTTCATATTTGCCTTCCTTTAAATTTTCCAGCTTGCCCCTAGTCTTTTTTCTCTTACTAAAACCTTCCGGCAAAGCAAAGCCCAATCTTTTTTCTGCTCCCTCCTCCACAAGAGTAACCTCTCTAGGAATTGACATCATGCCTGTATAACTCGTACCAAGGTTTTTTGTTCTAAGCCATGCTACAGAAATAATCTTATCCGTTCCCGAAAAGGTTTGTGCAGCATAAGGCAGCTCTCCAACATACGCCTTCAAAGGCTCGCTCTTAGGAGTAAAGGAGTATCCATCAAATTCCCCTATAAAATAACAGCCTGTAGCAGTCCAAAACACCCAATCCGTACCCCCAGCCTTATTTTTCAGCGGAAATAAGTCCGGGCACTCAATACAGCCCTCTAAGGTAAGCCTTTGGGTCTGGCTCCAGTTCTTTAAATCAGTTGAACGAAAAACAGCAAACTCCCAGCCATCTATGTAAAGCACCATAATATATGCCCCGGTATCCTCATGCCAAAACACTTTTGGGTCTCTCGTTTCTTTTGCAATATGGCCCACAACCTCATAAGGCACCTTAGTCAATGTGAAACCGTTATCACAACTATACGCAAGCTTTTGAACAAACGCCTTATCCTTTGAAAGCTCGTTCGTACCCCCGGCACAGGTATAGTAAAAAATCATTGCGTTCTCGCCGTATCCAAGCAAATTATTTTTGTCAGCTATGCCGCTGCCGGAAAACATTGTTCCTTCCTCATCGGGACATAAGGCTACATCAAGCTGCTTCCAGCTAATCAAATCCTCGCTTACTGCATGACCCCAGCTCATATTGTTCCACTCCGTACCGAAAGGGTTGTACTGGAAAAACATATGATACAGCCCATTATGCAAAATTAAGCCATTAGGGTCGTTAATCCAGCCTACATCAGCAGTAAAATGAAGCAAGGGGCGCATAGCCTCAACCTTTTCCGGCGGCGTATCAGCTTGTTTTATATTGTCTAGCCAGCCAGCTTCACCGCTGCAGTCTATAAATATACTCCTGCCCTTATCACTTTCTACATTAATATAAGCATAAAAATCCACCTCATCATCTGCCGGACTTATAATAATTGGAAGAAGTCCGCTACTCTTTTCAATTATAACATTTTGAGCCAGTGCATTTTTTTTAACGGGAAGCCATAGGTAATTGTTTTGAATTTTAAACTCTTTACGCATTATATTACCTCCTTAATTTTTAAATAATTATATAACCGTTTTCATATATCATCAAGTAATTATTACAAAATTAATATATATTTGCTTAATGTTCAAAATTTATACTATAGTATTATGTATATTTTGGACTTATAATATAAAATATCATTAATTTATTTATGAAAACGGTTGACATTTATAACTTTTAACATTATACTAAGAAAAAACAAAAATGTTAAGGAGGTAATTTACATGAAAAAGATAGCTACAAGGTTACTAAGTGCATTAATTTGTGCAGGAATGCTAGCAGGGTGCTCTAGCGGCGGCGGTACTCAACAGCCAGCTGCAAGCGCTACTCCTTCTTCCGCTGCACCGGCTGCAGCAAGTGGTGCTAAGACAAACGTTACAATTTTAATGGGCAAGCCAGAGGTAGGCAGCCAGTTTGAAGAAATGCTTGCCAACTACAACAAGAACAACCCTAACGTAAACATCACAATGATTCCTTTAGCCGGACAAGACGCTTACGAAAAAATGACTTCTTTGTACTCATCAGGTAATGCCCCTTCAATTTTAATGGTTGGTCAGGAGTTTGACGAGTTTAAGGACAAATTTTTAGACCTCTCCGAAACTCTCCCTGCTAAAAACGCAAACGATGGCACTATGGACTTTGTAACTGTTGATGGCAAGGTTTACGGTATCCCCACAACAGTTGAAGCCTACGGCATCATCTACAACAAGGACGTTATTAACAAAACCCTTGGCGCAGACTATGACATGAAGAAAATCAACACCCGTGATGGGCTTAAAGCCGCTTTTGATGCTCTTAAGGAAAAAGGCGTTGAGCCATTCACCCTTTCTCCAATGGACTGGTCACTGGGCGCTCACTTATCCAACTCAATTTTTACCAACCAAGGTAAAACCTATGAGGAAAGACACAAATTCCTAGACGATTTGAAAGCCGGCAAGGTTGACCTAGCTTCAAACCAAGTGTTTAACGGCTTTATGGATACCTTCGACCTTTTAATCGAGTACAACATGAGCAAGGCCGCTCCTCTTGCACCTGTTTATGAGGACAGTATGCTTCACCTTGGTATGGGCGAGGCTGCTATGTGGTTCATGGGCAACTGGGCTTACCCTCAGCTTAAGGAAGTAAGCGACGTTGACTACGAGTTTGTTCCTGTGGTTATTAGCAACAATCCTTCCGATAACGGCAACAACAGTATAGCAGTGGGCGTTCCTTCTTACTGGTGCGTTGACAAATCTGCCAACACTAAGGAGCAACAAGACGCTGCTGTAAAATTCCTAGAATGGTTTACTACAACACCAGAGGGTCAGGATTATTATGTAAACAAGCTGAACTTTATCCCTGCCTACAAAGAATTTAAGGTTTCACCAGCAGATAGCATGAGCCGCCAAATGGTTAAATTTATGGAGGACGGCAAAACCCTCGAATGGGTAAATCTATACTATCCAGCAGGAGGCTTCCAAAAAATGGGCGCATCCATGCAAAAATACATAGACAAAAAAATTGACAGAGCAGGCTTGGCAAAAGAAATTCAGGATTATTGGGCGAGCGTTGGAAAATAATTATTTAATCCGGGGGTAGGTTATGTATAACGAGAAAACCTTTGCTAAAAAACTAGCTGTATTTATGTGCTTTGCGTTTATACCTCTGTTTGCTTTCACTGTTGTTATGATTGTACCCTTTTGCTTCGGGCTGTTTGCCACCTTTACCAACTGGACGGGTGTTTCTGGACGCTTTACCTTTGTGGGGCTGGCAAATTATGCCCAGGCCTTTGCCAGCACGGAGTTTTGGAGCTCCATGCTGCTTTCGGTTAAATACGTTATGCTTGTGCTTATACTGACAAATATTTTGGCCTTCGGCCTTGCGTTACTAGTAACAAGCGGCTTTAGAGGACAAAACTTCTTCCGTGCCGCTTTCTTTACCCCAAACCTTATAGGCGGCGTTATTTTAGGCTTTATTTGGCAGTTTGTATTTTCAAGGGTGTTTGTGTTTTTCGGCAAGCAGCTTGGCATAGGATCAATAAGCTTCTCTTGGCTGGGCGATTCCAAAATGGCTCTTTGGGCGCTTATTATAGTGGGGGTATGGCAGCTGTCCGGGTATATGATGCTTATTTACATAGCCGGTCTAACAGGCGTGCCAAACTCCGTAATTGAGGCCGCCTCCATAGACGGTGCAACCCCTTTTCAGATTTTAACAAATATAAAGCTACCTCTTATGGTGCAGTCCATTACCATAAGCATATTTCTAACACTACAAAAAAGCTTTATGGTGTTTGACACAAACCTATCCCTTACAAAGGGCGGGCCTTATAATTCCACAGAGCTGGTCGCCATGCACATATACAACGAAGCCTTTAAAAATAGAAACTACGGCCCCGGCCAGGCAAAGGCGTTTATATTTTTTGTTATTGTTGCCGCCATTGCCCTTACACAGGTTGTTATATTAAAGAGGAAAGAGGTGGAGGCGCTATGAAACAAAATAAGCTGCTTCAATACATACTATCCTTTGTATTCCTAGTTTTAATGCTCTTTCCCTTCTTACTTGTGTTTACAAACTCTCTAAAGGATCGCATCAGCATTGTAAAGGACCCTCTAAGTCTCACCCCCTCCGCTGGTTTATCCAACTACATCAGCGCCTTTAACACAATGAAATACGGCAGCGCCATAGTAAACTCCACTATAATAACCACCTTCTCTCTTCTGGTGATTGTGGTATTCTCCTCTATGTTCGCATATTTTCTAGTGCGATGGGACTGGAAAATTAACAAGCTGCTTTTCCTATTAGTAGTAGCATCAATGATAGTGCCCTTCCAAGCACTGATGATACCCTTTGTTACTATTTACGGAACACTGGGCATACTTAACAGCGTTCCTTCACTAATATTCTTTTACCTAGGCTTCGGCCTTAGTATGGCTACCTTCATGTACCACGGCTTTATAAAAAATATTTCCGTGGAGATTGAGGAGGCGGCAATCATCGACGGCTGCGGACGGTTTTCCGGCTTTTGGAGAATCGTATTCCCCATGCTTAAACCCATAACCTCCACCATTCTTATTCTGGACATTTTATGGATATGGAACGACTACTTGCTGCCCTCTCTAGTACTCATAAACGACTACCAGCGCACTCTACCACTTTCCACCTTTTATTTTTTCGGAAACTACTCCTCAGAATTTGGCTTTGGTATGGCGGCGCTGGTTATGAGCGTTATTCCCATAATCATTGTATATATCCTCCTTCAAAAGCAAATCATAAAAGGTGTTATGGACGGCGCAATAAAATAACCTGACTTGAAAATAGCAATATGCATTAGCATACTTGCAACTACTGGCAACAAAAAGGGCTGCCCGTAAGGCAGCCCTTTTAACTATAAACAACAAACAGTAGCCTTATATCCTGCTTTTTTGGAAAGAGGGGGCGTTGGGGGGGTAAAACATTTTTCGCCGCTGGGAAAAAGGTTTTATACCCCAAGGTCTTTAGCTCCAAAAAACACGCACAGAAACCCTATGTTTGCAATGAAAAATATTTGATTGTATAATTAAATCATTCAAATACGCTATTAAGAGGGAAATTATTATGTCAAATATTAAAGATGTGGCAAAGCTTGCCGGTGTTTCAATTACAACTGTATCCAGAGTGCTAAATAACCACCCATACCTAAGCGAAAAAACTAAGGACGCTGTTTATTCGGCTATGGAAACGTTAAACTATCAGCCTAACGAGCTGGCACGCTCTCTGTTCCGCCAAAAGTCAAATATAATAGGTCTTATTGTGCCTTCGGTGACCCACCCTTTTTTTGGCGCCATAGCCAAGTATATAGAGTATTATGCCTATGAAAACGGATACAAAATACTACTGTGCAACTCCCTTGGTCAAAGCAGCAAGGAACAGGAATACATCGACATGCTTAGACGAAATCAAGTAGACGGCATAATAATGGGCAGCCACGCCCTTAACGTGGACGGCTACTTAAAAATAAACCTTCCTATAATTACGCTGGACAGATTTTTAGCCGACAGTATCCCATATATATGCTGTGACAACTACTCGGGAGGGGTTATTGCAACTCAGCACCTCATCAACTGCGGCTGTAAGCGCCTTGTTCATATCAGCGGCTACCTTACCATAAAAATGCTCTCCAATCAGCGTACCGATGCATTTATAGATGTATGCACAAAAAATAATATCCCTTTTGAAAACTACGAGCTGGAGGACAACAGCGTTATTGACTACAGCTATGAAGAAATCATTTTAAATATACTGAATAAGAATAAGTACTGCGACGGGTTGTTTGTTACAAGCGATATAATTGCCGCTATAACTATTGGCGCATGTAGGAAGCTGTCCAAGTCTGTCCCAGAGGATATAAAAATCGTAGGCTTTGACGACAGCCAGATAGCAAAGCTGGTTTATCCTCAAATTACTACCATTCGGCAGCCTATAGAAACTATTTCAAAGTATGCCGTTGAGTATATAGTTAGATTGATTGAAAAGGAAATTGTTCCAAACAAGGTAATTTTGCCTGTAGAGTTAATTAAAAGAG
>CAYWBF010000063.1:0-4006 GCA_964456085.1 uncultured Eubacteriales bacterium | reverse complement strand
ACCGGGTTTTAAGCGGTCAGCCCGGTATAGGAGAAAAAATATGCAAAGCATAAATAATGCCGAGGCTTTTGCCTGGGCTTGGTGGCACAATGGAGTGGTGTATCAAATTTATCCAAAGAGCTTCTATGACGCAAACGGAGACGGCATGGGAGATTTGAGGGGAGTTATTGAAAAGCTGCCTTATCTTTCGGAGCTTGGTATAAATATTATTTGGCTGTGCCCTGTAAACAAGTCACCCATGGAGGACAACGGCTATGATGTTTCAGATTACCTTGACATAAACCCTCAGCTTGGCACTATGGAAGATATGCTAAGGCTGATTGAGGAGTGCGAAAAGCTTAATATTAAGGTTGTTATGGATTTAGTGGTTAATCATACCTCTGACGAGCATGAATGGTTTAAGGCAGCTATAGGCGATCCAAACAGTAAGTACAGGGATTACTACTATTTCAAAAAAGGCTCCGGCACAACGCCCCCTAATAATTGGCGCTCACTATTCGGTGGCTCTGCTTGGGAATACGATGAAGCCAGCGAAGAGTATTATTTACATGTGTTCTCCAAAAAGCAGCCGGATTTAAACTGGGAAAACCCCGAGGTTCGCAGCAGGGTTATTGAAATAATTGACTTTTGGGCGGAGAAGGGGATAAGCGGCTTTCGCATTGACGCAATAACCTGTATAAAAAAGGATTTGAGCTTTAAAAACTACCCATCAGACGGCGAGGACGGTCTTTGCGACATAAATCAAGCTACGCTTATGCAGGATGGTATAGAGGAATTTTTAGGCGAGGTTAGGGATAAAGCATTTCGGAAGCATAATTTGCTCACTGTGGCAGAGGCGCCCGGTGTAAAATACGACAGGCTTCACAAGTACATAGGAGAAAACGGCTTTTTTTCCATGATTTTTGATTTTAGCTATACAGATATTGATATTTCCTCCGGCTTTTGGTATGACAGAAGCGGCTTTACCATAGCGGATTTGAAGGCGGCCATTTTTAATAGCCAGCTAAACTTACAGACTGTGGGGTTAAGCGCCCTTTATTTGGAGAACCATGACCAGCAAAGAAGCCCTAACAAGTATTTTAAAGAGGAAGAAATAAATTATTACAGCAAAACTCTGCTGGGAGCCATGTATTTCCTTTTACGTGGAGTGCCCTTTATTTACCAAGGACAAGAGCTTGGTATGGTAAATATGAAGATGAACAGTATAGATGAGTACGATGACGTGGCTACCTATGCCCAATACGAGGCGGCACTTGCCAAGGGATTTACCAAGGAGGAAGCGCTTGACATTGTTAACTTCAGAAGCAGAGATAACAGCCGCACTATGATGCAGTGGGAGTCAGCACCCTACGCCGGCTTTAGCAAGGTTAAGCCTTGGTTTAAGGTAAATGACCAAAATTACAACGAAATAAATGCAGCGGCACAGCTTAAGGACGAAAACTCAGTGCTAAACTTCTATAAGCAAATGATTGCCCTGCGTACACAAAGCAAATACTCGGAGCTAATTATTTATGGTGATATAGAACCTATGCTCCTTGAACATAAGTCCGTGCTTGCTTACAAAAGAAGCCTTGGAGAGGAAAGCCTTTATGTTTACTGCAATTTCGGCGGAACAGACCAGACTGTAGCAATGGACGCTCACAGCCCTTTATTGCTTCTGGGAAACTATAAGACGGCTGACCTTGGTGCTGGTGGGCTTAATTTAAGGCCTTATGAGGCGGTTATATTTTATGCTTAAAGGATTGATTTTTATATGAGCCTAAGCTTTGAGGAACGGTTGAATTTAAAAAGGGAGGAGCTTTTTTCTCTTTTTGGTAGCCTTTACAGTGAAAGGACAGAAGAATATTTTAATGAGCTGCTGAAAATAATGGAGGACGCCCATAGGGAGCGCAGCCAACACCTTTATCAATACGACGAAAAAAAATCCGATGCCAATGGTGATTGGTGGTACCAGAAGTCGGATATGGTTGGATATATTCTGTACGTTGACCGCTTCGGGAAGAATTTGAAGGGGGTTACAAAAAAGCTGGGGTACTTAAAGGAGCTTGGGGTTAGGTATCTGCACCTTATGCCTATTTTAGATATGCCCCCCCTTCATAATGATGGGGGGTATGCTGTTTCGGATTTCCGAAGCGTGTTCAAGCCCTTTGGCACAATAGAGGACTTGGCAGCCTTGACGGCAGAGTGCAGACAGCTGGATATTTCTGTTTGTCTGGATTTTGTAGCTAACCATACCTCTGATGAGCATAGATTTGCCAAGGAGGTGCTTAAGGGGAACACCGATTTTGAAAAATACTACTTTGTTTATGACTCAGATGAGATACCTAAAAGATTTGAGGAAACAATGCCCCAGGTATTCCCCTCCACAGCTCCGGGGAACATTACATATATAGAAAGCATAGGCAAGTATGTAATGACAACCTTCTATCCCTACCAATGGGATTTAAACTATGCTAACCCCGAGGTTTTTAATTTTGTTGCTTCGGATATTTTGTTTTTGGCAAACAAGGGGATTGATATTTTCAGAATAGACGCTACCCCATATATATGGAAGGAGCTTGGCACAACCTGCCGCAATCTGCCCCAGGTGCACACTATCACTCGTATGATACGGTTGATTTGCGAAATTGTTTGTCCGGCGGTTATTTTAAAAGGGGAGATAGTTATGGCACCCCATGAGGTTGCTCCTTATTTCGGCACAGAGAGCCAGCCGGAGTGCCATTTGCTTTATAATGTAACAGGTATGGTAAATATTTGGAACAGCCTTGCCACTAGAGATACACGTCCTTTGCGGCGGCAAATGGAGCAATGTGCCGCCCTTCCTAAGCAAAATACCTTTATTAATTATGTTCGTTGCCATGACGATATTGGCTGGGGGTTGGACGAGGACTATATAAGAGATTTAGGCTTTGACCCTTTGGAGCACAAAAAATTTCTGTACAATTTTTATATAGGAAACTTCCCCGGCAGCTTTGCCAAGGGACAGCTTTATAACTTTGACCCAGTATCAATGGACGCACGTTCCTGTGGTATGGCAGCTTCTCTTTGTGGTATAGAGGAGGGGATTTTGGAAGATGATAGAGTTGGGTTATTGCTTGGGGAGCTTCGATTGTTGCTAATATATGGCGTAATATTTGCTCAAAGCGGCATACCTACCATATACAGTGGGGATGAAGTAGCCGCTATGAACGATTACAGCTATGAAGAAAACCCTCTGCTGGCTGTTGACAGCAGAAATCTTCACCGAGGAAGCTTTGACGAGGCTCGGGCAAAAAATCGCTTTAACACAGATACAGTGGAGGGCAGGATTTTTACCTCTCTTCAACGGATTATAGAGCTACGCAGCAGGCACAGAGCTTTTGATGCTGACGCTAATGTAAGTATTCTGAAGGGCGAAAACCATAGCCTTTTGGAGTTTATTCGTGAGAAGGACGGTGAGCGGATTCTTTGCTTGTTTAATTTTAGTGAGGGGTATCATTATTACGCTAAGGTTAATGAGTGCATGGATTTGTTGACTGGCAAGGTTTTTAGGGGAGATTTGAAGGTCAAGCCTTATGAGTTTTTTTATTTGAAGATGGAGTAAGATTTTAAAGTGTGCCTATGGAATGGTTTGTTAGAATATTCCATAGGTATTTTTTTGTGTTTTAGAGGTTAGCTCCATAAAAAAAGACTATTTCAATGCTGAAATAGCCTTTGCATTCGCCATAAATTTCATGTAATTGTTGGATTGTGTTTCTTATTAAAAAGTATTTTATTACCTTATCTTGCCGCCTACCCAATAATATCTCCAATATCCATAACCTTTTCAGCAATATACGTCGCCTGTGCACACTCTAACTCCTCACGGCTTCCGTATCCAAATAATACACCAATAGAATCTATCCCATGCTTTTTAGCCCCTAAAATATCATGCTCTCTGTCACCAACCATAACCACAGCTGACGTATCTGATATTTTGTTGGTATCAAGTGCATATTTTATTACTTCATCTTTATTAGTTCTGGAG
>CAYWBF010000062.1:0-10608 GCA_964456085.1 uncultured Eubacteriales bacterium | reverse complement strand
CCACGCCAACCAGCGGCCGCAGCAGGTTTTGGCTTTGCTTAAATAATCGGCTTAATATGTAAAAATTCCTTAAATTTGAATTGTGGTAAGCCGTGAAAGGATTTTTATGGAAGAAAAATTTAGTAAGGAAGCCTATACGCAGAAAATACTATCCGCAACTCCTCTAGCTCTTGTTAATATAAGCTACGAGCTTGCCCTTCATTATATAGAAGATGCACTGTCCGCTACCGCCGTAAAAGACTGGGCAAAATATGAAAGCAGCATAAAGGCCGCACAGGATTTTATAGAAGACCTTAGAAACGCCTTAGATATGACTATGGCTATTTCAAATGACTTGTTTGACCTTTATTTATATTTGAATAAAATCCTCATATCCGCATTTTTCAGCAAGGATACCAAACACCTGTTGGAGGCTAAAGCCTTGCTTGAAACTCTCCAAGGTGGCTTTATGGAAATAGAGTCAGAGGAAGGCGCACAAGCCGCTGTTAAAAAGGCTAGGAAGCATTATGATGTTTTTTACGAATAATTCGATTAGCTCGGTAAAAGAATTGCTGTCCTATTTATAAGCGATTCTTTTGCTGGCTAAATTACATAAAGGAGAATTTTATGGGAATTAAACCTACAAGAGATGAAGCAATGCAATTTCTTTTGGAATACAACAAAAGCGATGCACTTATACGTCATGCCTTAGCAGTAGAAGGAGTTATGCGACATTTTGCAGTAATTTATGGCGGAGATGTTGATGAATGGGGTATTATTGGGCTTTTGCACGATATTGACTATGAAATGTACCCAGATCAGCATTGTAAGAAAGCCGTTGAAATTTTAACAGAGAAGAATGTCTGCCAAGAATATATACACGCCGTTGTTAGCCATGGTTTTGGGATATGCTCTGATGTAGAACCTTCTAACGACTTGGAAAAGGTTCTATTTACCATTGACGAGCTTACAGGGCTTATTAATGCCGCCGCTATAATGCGCCCCTCAAAAAGCGTTATGGACTTAGAGCTAAAATCCGTTAAGAAAAAATACAAGGATCCACGCTTTGCAGCCGGGGTCGACCGCTCTGTTATAGAAAAAGGGGCAGCCATCTTAGGGAAAGAGCTTGATTACATAATCACTGAGACTATTATGGGCATGAGAGAATGTCACGAAGCAATTGGGTTATAAAAAATAGGTAAATATTTTTGCCGTAGGGCAAGCTGCTACACTGTAGCTCTTGCTCTGCGGCTTTTTATTTTGAATTTTATGAATCGTTGATATTTTTTTGAAAAATGTGGTATACTTATTCAAAAGACGGCTGCTTTGCTTATAATACTATTTAAATTATTAAGGCTATTGCCTGCAGAAGGAGAGCTTAAATGAAAATTGAACAGAAGAAACGCAGTGAAATTGAAGATAGGTTTAAGTGGAAGCTAAACGAGCTTTTTGAGGGTGAAGGAGCTTTTGATGAGTCCTTTGAAAAAGCAAAAGTGCTTTATAAAAAATTAGAGGAGTTTAAAGGCAAGCTGGGAGAGTCGGGGGACACTCTATCCAACGGTCTTAGGGCGAGAGACGAGGTTATGGCTCTAGCAGAAAAAATTTACTGCTATGCTATGATGAAAAGCCATGAGGACACAGAAAATACCCACTACCAAAGCTTAAGACTAAGAGCAGAGGGTATTGTGACAGAAATATACGAAGCTTCAGCGTTTATTGAGCCGGAGATTTTAAAGATAAACAACCTTAAGCTGGAAAAATACGTACAGGAAACCTTTAATCTAAAGCAGTACGAACACTACATCAAAAACATCATACGTCTTAGAGAGCATATTCTTTCAGAGGAAACTGAGGCTTTTCTTGCCAAGACGCAAGAGCTGGGCAATGCCGGAGAGAATATTTACAGTATGCTTAACGATGCGGATATGAGGTTCAAGGATATTACCGACGAAAACGGAAACCCTGTTGAGCTTACACACGGTCGTTTTATTTCATTTCTCCAAAGCAAGGACATTAATGTCCGCAAAAGTGCCTATGAAAATTACTACCAAGAATATCAGCGCCAGAAAAATACCTTTGCTTCTGTTTACTATTCAAGTGTGAAGAAGGATTTGTTTTTTTCAGACATGAGAAGATATGAGTCACCCCTACATGCTGCCTTGTCGGGTAACAATATACCAAGAGAGGTTTACCACAGTCTTATTAACGCCGTATCCGAATTTTTGCCTGCAATGCACGAATATGTTGACATAAGGAAAAAAAGGCTTGAGCTGCCCCAGGTTCATTTTTATGACCTGTACACCCCAATTGTTAAGGACGCAGATACAAAAATTGACTACGAAGAAGCCTGCTCTACAGTATTAAGCGCTCTCGCACCAATGGGAGAGGAATACACAGCAGTAATCAAAACAGCTATGGAAAAAGGCTGGATTGACGTATATGAAAATATGGGTAAGCACAGCGGAGCCTACTGCACAAGCGTTCACGGCGTGCACCCATATATTTTGCTTAACTTTGACAACAAGATAAATGATATGTTTACTCTTGCCCATGAGCTTGGTCATGCGATGCATAGTTACTACGCAAGCAAAAAACAGCCCTACATTTACTCAAGCTACTCTATTTTTCTTGCTGAAATAGCCTCTACCGTAAATGAAGCGCTGTTAATGGAGCATATGCTTAAAAATACCCATGACCAAGTAAAACGAGATTATTTGGTAAATTATCACTTGGAGCAGTTTAGGGGAACGGTGTTCAGACAAACTATGTTTGCTGAGTTTGAGCTTAAGGCGCACGAAATGGCGCAGAATAAGCAGCCCCTTACGGTAGACGTGCTTAATAACCTATACAGAGAGCTAAACCTTAAATATTATGGCAAGGATATTGTAATAGATTCTCAAATTGAAATCGAATGGGCAAGGATTCCGCATTTCTATTCCCCATTTTATGTATATCAATACGCCACAGGGTACTGTGCCGCCGTTGCTTTATCAAAAAATATTTTGGATAAGGGCAAGGTAGGGGAGTATATTGAGTTTTTAAGCTCAGGTAGCAGCGACTACCCTGTAGATGTTTTGAAAAAGGCCGGAGTAGATATGACTACAGACAAACCAATTAAGCTGGCGCTTTCAAAATTCACAGAATTGTTAGCACATTTTAAAAAATAGAATTAATATAGGGGAGATACTAATGGACAATTGTATATTTTGTAAAATAATCAAGGGTGAGCTACCCTCACATAAAATTTATGAGGACGAGGACTTCATTGTTATACTGGACGCTTTCCCAAAAAGCGTAGGTCATTCTCTTCTAATAACAAAGGAGCACCACGAAACAGTATTTGAGCTGTCAGAGAGTACAGCCCAAAAGCTTATGCCCTTAGCTGTACGCATTTCAAAGGCAATGAAAAAAGCCCTCAAAATTGACGGGCTTAATCATTTGCAGAATAATGGCAAGGAAGCAGGGCAGGTGGTTAATCACTATCACTTGCACCTTATTCCAAGATATGTGGACGACGGCTTGGATTTGACATGGAAAACTGTTAAACCTACCATTGAAGAATTTGAAGATGCGGCTACGGAAATAAAAAAATATTTATAGAACTTGGGGGTAAATATGTCTGAGGAAATAAAGATATACACCTGTGAAGGCTGTGGCAGCGTAATGCAGTTTGATATAAACAGCCAAAAGCTAAAGTGTACTAGCTGCGGTAATGAAATTTCGCTAGAGAATAACACAAAGGTTAAGGAATACGACTTTTTTTCAGACATTGATAAATTTGACAAGGAATGGGAAAATCAAGTTGATGTTATAAAATGCAGCGTTTGCGGAGCCGAGTCAACCATTGATAAAAAAACTACAGCCACATTTTGCAGTTTCTGCGGCTCGTCACATGTAATTGAGCTTGATACAGGAGCAGGTATACCTCCGGAGGCAGTAATTCCCTTTAAAATCGACAAGCATAGAGCTAATCAGCTTTTTATAAAATGGATAAAAGGGCGCTTTTTTGCGCCCAATTCCCTTCAAAAGCTTTATCAGGCAGATAAATTTAAAGGGATTTATATACCATACTGGACCTTTGATGCTTATGCAGACTCCACCTACACCGCTCAAGGTGGCAAGCATTATTTTGTAAACGTAAAAGACAGCAAGGGCAATACAACCACAAGGCAAGAGACTCGATGGTACTTTGTATCCGGCAGTGTGGTTAATAATTTTGACGACGTTTTGGTTAACGCCTCAGCAAGCGTTAACAGCTATCTGGTGTCCTGCGTAGAGCCTTTTGATACCAAGGAGCAAAAGCCATTTTCCACAGCCTATATGTCTGGATTTTTAGCAGAGCATTATTCTATTTTGCCAAAATCCGCCTATGAACTGGGCAAGCAAAAAATGCAAAATGAGCTTGAGGAGATGGCTAGGGCACAAGTTTTACGGAAATACGATGTCGTTTCAGGAATGAACTTAACCGCCAGATATTCCCACGTTACATATAAGCATCTATTGGTACCCGTTTGGCTTGCCGGCTACCATTATAAAGGGAAAACATACTCCATTGCTATTAACGCACAAACGGGAAATGTCAGCGGCGACTCTCCAGTAAGCATAGTAAAGGTAACAATTCTCATAATTATATTAATTATAGTATCAACATTGATTTTTTGGTTCTTATACGGCTCAGAAGAGGCTACCGAAGTAGCTTACTCTATAGTCTGGAATTGGGAATTATACAGCTTACTGTAAAAGCCGTCCTTTGTAAGCAGCTCATCGTGGCTGCCCTGCTCTACAATATCGCCATCGTTCATTACCAAAATGACGTTGGCGTTTTTTATTGTGGAAAGCCTATGGGCAATAACAAAGGATGTTCTTCCGTGCATAAGGTTATCCATTGCCATTTGAATACGAGCCTCGGTTCTTGTGTCAACAGAGCTTGTGGCTTCGTCAAGTATTAATATTTTAGGGTCAGCAAGAATTGCCCTAGCAATAGTCAAAAGCTGCTTTTGACCTTGGGAAATGTTGCTTGCTTCCTCGTTAATAACCATGTTGTAGCCTTCGGGAAGAGTTTTTATAAAACGGTGGGCGTGAGCTGCCTTTGCCGCTTCATAAACTTCTTGGTCAGTGGCATCTTGCTTTGCATACCGTATATTCTCCATAATGGTTCCGTTAAAGAGCCATGTGTCTTGGAGAACCATGCCAAACATACTTCTTAGGGTGGTTCTGTCAAAATCCCTTATGTCCTTTCCGTCAATAGAGATTTTTCCTCCATTTACATCATAAAACCGCATAAGCAGCTTGACTATTGTAGTTTTGCCAGCTCCCGTAGGGCCAACAATGGCAACCTTCTGACCCTCTGCAACAGAGGTAGAAAAGTTTTTAATAATAATTTGCTCCTTGTTGTAGCCGAAGTTGACTCCTTTGAAATCCACACTGCCACTTAAGCCTTCCTTAGAAACAGGATTAGCAGGAGATTTTTCTTCCTCTGCCTCATTAAGAAACTCATAAACTCTTTCCCAAGCCGCCATAGTGGACTGGAGTAGGGCAGAGATAGAAGCAATTTGGGCAATGGGCTGGTTAAAAATTCGTGTATACTGTATAAAGGACAGAATATTTCCTACATTAATGGAGCCGATTACCGCCAGATAGCCCCCCACCACAGAAACAGCCACATATCCAATATTACCAACAAACGCCATAATAGGCTGCATTATTCCAGACAAAAACTGTGACTTCCAAGCAGAAGTGTACAGTTTTTTGTTTTCTTCCTTAAAGGTATGAATAATTCTCTCATCGGCGTTAAACAGTCTAACGATTTCAAGGCCGGAAAAGGTTTCCTCCACTTGGCCGTTAACCTTTCCAAGTGTTTTTTGCTGTGCCTTAAAATACTTCTGTGAATTTTTAACAATAACTCCGACTATAGCAAGTGCCACAGGCATAATAAGCAATGCCACCAAAGTCATCTGAAAGCTTATAGTGAGCATCATGAAAAGTACCCCGGCCATTGTGCAAAGGGAGGTAATAATTTGGGTTAAGCTTTGGTTAAGGCTTTGCCCTAGTGTATCAACGTCGTTTGTTATTCTGGACAAAATTTCCCCGTGGGATTTAGTATCGAAGTAATTCATAGGGAGCTTGTGAATTTTTTTCGAGATGTCATTTCTAAGATTGTAGGTCATTTTTTGAGCTACACCTGTCATTGTAAAGCCTTGGATTAGTGAAAATATAAAGGATATAACATAAAGAGTAATAAGGAGCAGCAGAACTTTTCCTATCTCAGCAAAATTTATCCCACCCACACCTTTCATTTTTTCCACCATACCTGAAAAAACAAGCTGCGTCGCATTGCCCAGCAGTTTTGGGCCTACTATAGAAAACACAGTGCTGCCTAAGGCAAAAATGGCAACAAGAATTATTTTTAGCCGAAAAACAGCTAGGTAGTTCATAAGGGATTTAAATGATGCTTTGAAATTTTTTGGTTTTTCAAAGGGCATGCCACCCATAGGGCCCATAGGCCCTCTGCGCCGTTCCTGTTTGTTTTTATTTTCCACTGTCTTTCCCCTCCTTCTAAACGGCTTTGTTTAAGTCGCCTTGAGAAAGCTGGGAGGACGCAATTTGTCCGTATACCTCACAGCTCTTTAAAAGCTCCTCATGGGTGCCCGTGCCAACTATTTTGCCTTCATCAAGAACAATAATTTTATTTGCATGTAAAATGGTGCTTATTCTTTGGGCGACTATTATGACGGTACTGTTGGATGTTTCTTCTTTAAGCGCCGACCGAAGCTTTACATCTGTAGCGTAGTCCAAGGCGGAAAAGCTGTCGTCAAAAATATATATGGGAGGCTTTTTGGCAATAGCTCTTGCTATGGAAAGACGCTGCCGTTGTCCCCCGGAGACATTTGTACCGCCTTGAGATACCTCGGAATCATACCTGTCGTCCTTATCCGAAATAAAATCCTTAGCCTGGGCAATTTTTGCTGCCAGCTCCATTTGAGCGTCGGGCATGTCAGGGTTGGAGAATTTAATATTTGATTCAATAGTCCCTAAAAATAAAACCCCTTTTTGAGGTACAAAGCCCATAAGCTCTCGTAGAGCTTTAAGGGTAAGGTCCTTTATATTTGTACCGTTAACAAGAATACTGCCCTCGGTTACCTCGTAAAATCTAGGGATTAGATGCAGTAAGGTTGATTTTCCGCTGCCTGTACTTCCAATAATAGCTGTTGTTTCCCCCGGCTTAGCCTTGAAGCTGATATTGCTTAAAACATCTTCCTCGGCGTTTGGATATTTAAAGGTAACATTTTTAAACTCAACGGTAACACCTTGATTAACATTTACTGACTTAGGGTTATGGCAGTCCTGGATAGAGCTATCCGTATTTAGCACTTCAGAAATTCTTTTAATAGATACAATTGCCCTTGGCAGCATAACAGAAACCATGGAAATCATAACAAACGCCATAATAATTTGCATAGTATATTGGATAAAGGCCATTATATCCCCAACCTGCATAATACCGCGGTCTGCGTAGGATGCTCCAAACCAAACTATAAGTATGCCTATGCCATTCATAATAAGCATCATAGTAGGCATCATAAAAACCATTAGCCTGTTAACAAAAAGGTTAACCTTCATAAGCTGTGTGCTTGCCTCATCAAAACGTTGTTCCTCCTGCTTTTCCGTTCCGAAGGCTCTAATTACCATAAGTCCAGTCAAAATTTCCCTAGAAACAAGGTTAAGCCTATCAACCAGCTTTTGAAGTACACGAAACTTTGGAATAGCCAAAGAGAACAGCCCTCCTAAAAGCAGTAATATCAGTCCCACCGCAACAATAATTATCCAGCCCATTTGGCTATTCATAGTTAATACCTTTGTAGCGCCCCAAAAAGCAACAAGGGGAGCATATACAACAATTCTTAAAGCAAAGGTTAAAAGAATTTGAATTTGCTGAATATCGTTGGTAGTCCTCGTAATTAATGAAGCTGTAGAAAATTTGTCCAACTCGCCGCTGGAAAAGCTAATAACCTTTGAAAAAATAGAATCTCTTAAGCTCATACTAAAAAAAGCTGCAACCTTTGATGAAAAAAGCGTCACCAAAACCGTTGCAACCATACTTAGCAGAGAAATGCCCAGCATTTTTATTCCAGCCGAAACAATGTAAGATGTATCATTTATCCCCGGTTGTATTCCGTTGACAATAGCCGCTGTGTAGTCGGGGAGTGAAATATCACATAAAGCCTGAACAATAAGCAATGCAACAATTAATATAATAGCAGGAACAGAGCTTTTTGCATGAACAAAAACCTTTTTCATATATTTGCTCCTTTTCTTGAAATATTCATTAAGATGAATAATAGAGGATTTTACTTTAAATGTCAACTTATCAAGAATTTTCTAATCAAAAGCTAACTAACAAGGTAAATTTTTTATTTTGTCTTTATTTGTCTTGGTGATTGTTTGCTTTTATGCTTAATGTGATACCCGGACTAAAATTAATGTAAATATTTTTCCTAATAAGTATAATAGCTTATTGACAATTATATAAAAAAAGCTATAATTAATATGAACAGTAATTCATATTATAGTGTATTTATACAAAAACATTAAAGGAGGAGGTGTAATATGAGTTTTTCACAATTGTTACAAACTATTATTAACAGCTTCCAAGGCATGGCTATGTGTTCCCTTGCTACGTTTGGCATTGTGCTTATTTTCCGCACATCTGCTACCACAAATTTTGCACAGGGTGTTGTTGCTACCTTTGGGTGCTACGTTGCCACACAGGTATGTGTAGTTTGGGGAATGAACCTATTTATCGGCATTGCCGCCGGAATGCTGGTTGCTTTTCTCATAGGACTGGGCATTGACGTATTTGTCATAAGGCAGGGAAAAAACGTCAACGCTGCCGGAAAACAAATGATTACAATGGGCATTCTTATGGTTATGACAAATCTGCTGCCCGTAATGTTTTCCTACATAACAGTAACAACCCCGGCAACAAAGAACTACAGTACAGAGTTAATTAACTTTACTCTTTTTGGTCAACAGTTGTACTGGCCTGTACAGTCTGTTATTTGTATGCTTTTAGCTGTTGTTTTGCTTGGGCTTGTGTTTGGCGCTCTGCGCTTTACAAAGTGGGGGCTTGGAGTACGTGCAACAGCTTCCAATGAAACCGTTGCAAAAATGATGGGCATTAATACAAGAGTTATTACTGCGCTTAGTTGGGCTATAGCCGGTGCTCTCGCAACCGTTGCCGCAACCTCTATGCAGACAGTGCTAAACCCAGGCATGATGGGAAAAATGCAGGTGTACGGATTCTTGGCATGTGTATTGGGTGGTCTATCTAGCTTTATAGCACCTATTATTGGCGCTATTTTGATTCCTCTTGTTATGAACTTTGCCGCAGCATATACGTCTGCTTGGTCAGAGCTTATAATGTTTATTTTTGTGCTTCTGCTTATTCTCATCCGTCCGAACGGCTTGTTCGGTAAAAAGCTTGTGAAGAAGGTGTAATATGAAACAAATGCAGAAAAACTCTGACAAACAAACAGCCATCAAAAACCCGGTCAATAAAAGTAAATTTGCTGAGCTTTTAAAGCACCCGTATTTGTCATTTTTACTATTCGGAGTATTCCTTTTGATTATTATGCTGCTGCAGGTTAATACCTCCATTATTAAATACTCGCTAGTATCTTCATTGGCCATGGTGCTGTGCTACGGCATAATAGCCATAGGCTTTAGCTACCTTTTAGGGTACGCCGGCCTTTCCTCTCTGGGAACAGCCGGATTCGTAGGGCTTGGTGCTTACATAACTGTATATTTGCTTAAAACGTATGCAGGCTTTAATTATTTTGTAGTGCTAGCCATGGTTCTTTTGGTTTCTGTAGCCATAGGGCTTATGGTAGGATTCATTTCCTTAAGAATTGAAGGTATTTTCCTTGCTATAGTTACACTTGGTCTGTCCGAGGTTCTTTACCAGGTGTTTTTGAATGCAAGTGAAATTACCGGCGGTTCAAACGGTATATCCTTCACTGGGAAGGTTAATCTTCTTCCAGGACTAGACTTAGGCCGTGAAGGTGTTTTTGTAATGATTGTTGTTTTTCTGGTTGTGCTTATGGCGCTTACATATAATCTTGTTACAAGCCCCACAGGGCGTGCCATGCTTGCCATGAAAAACTCCACGTCGGCAGCACAAGCTATGGGTATAAGCTTGCTCAAATACCGTTTGCTTGCATTTATACTTGCTACGCTGTATGCAAGCTTTGCAGGCTCGCTGCTTATGACCTTTAACCAGTACACAGACCCAAAATCTTGGACGATTATGTTTTCACTTAATATTCTCGCTTGCTGTCTGCTTGGAGGCAGTCGTTCTCTTTGGGGTATTTTGGTGGGTACATTCGTTACCTTCGGAATTACACCCATGTTCTTGAACGACGTCGCTGTCCTTCGTAAAAATCCTTGGATTCTTTCTTCTATAATAGGTGTTGTATTAATACTTGTGCTTTTGTTTTACAAAGGCGGTCTTGTTCAGCTATATGAAGAAATCTCTGCTAAGCTTAAGAAAAACTCAAAGGATACTAAGGCTGCGCCTTCTAAGATTTCCTCTCTACAAAAAAGCGAAGAGGATTTTACGAAATATGGCAG
>CAYWBF010000061.1:0-10619 GCA_964456085.1 uncultured Eubacteriales bacterium | reverse complement strand
GTCCATTACTACCTTGTGAGTTTTCGCAAGCCGTTTTTGCTGGTCAGTAAGAAAATCCCTAACCTGCTTTATCTCTGCAACCTTAGAGGCATGGCTTGTAACCTCTCTCGTCCTAAGCATATTTGTTATGTCACATTCATTTAAAAAAACTCGCTGCTTGTTATTCTCTATCCTTAAATCAAGGTGAATCTCCGATAGTGCCCGTTTAACCTGTTTGTCGTGCTTCAAATTTACTCCGTGGCGCAAAAAATAAACAGCCACACCTCTGTACATAGCACCTGTATCTACATGAATGTACCCAAGCTGGCTTGCTACATATTTTGAGATTGTGCTTTTTCCTGCGGCGCTTGGGCCGTCTATGGCTATTCCGTAGTTAATTAGGTCTAGGCGCAGAACTTTAGCGTCGTTTAAAAATTTTGGTATAACCTGTTCCTGCCCTTTGTCCGTTTCAAAGGTCAGCATAACCCTTATACATCTCTCTGCTCTGTTTCGTGCGTTCATCTCCAGCGCACACATGACGGAGGCATCTGCTATACCAAGCTCTCTCACGGCGTCCTCTGGATATGCCGCCGTTAAATCAGGTGTTGCTGTAAATATAAGGGATATTATATCCTTAATCTCTATTTCATTAGCCTTAATAAGCTCTTGAAGCAAAACCTTTGTTTCTTGGAGTATTTCATTTTTATTATCTGATGAAAATGTGGTTGCACCGTTAACTGTTCTTATGGACAAGGTTTATCCTCCTTAATAAAGCTTTCTGTTTCTATCTGCCGCTGATATGCCTGCTAAATAGCCTGTAGAAAAAGCTACCTGCAAATTAAAGCCACCGGTAAAACCGGAAACGTCCAGCACCTCACCGGCAAAATATAAGCCCCTTACCAGCTTAGATTCCATTGTGCCAGGGTCAACTTGGGAAACGCAAACCCCACCGACGGTTATAACCGCCTCACTGTATCCTGTAACATCTACTACCGTAACCCGTAAATCCTTTAATAGTGAAACCAGCCTGCTCCGGCCCTCTTTTGTAATCTCATTCACCTTCATATCGGCATCTATCCCTGAGAGCCGTACAATTACAGGTATAAGCTTTTGGGGAAGTAAATCATTCAGACTGTTCTTAAAGTCTTTATTTTTGGTTTTTTCAAAATCCTTTAGTATTCTTTGGTCGAGTTCTTTTTGTGAAAGCGCTGGCTTTAAATCAATGGAAAGCACCGGTTTTTCCTTAAGTCTGTCGAAAGCATAGGCTGATGCAGAAAGAATGAGCGGCCCCGATACCCCTTGATGGGTAAAAAGCATTTCTCCAAAGTCCTTAAATACACTTTTGTTGTTTATTAAAAGGTTTACAGAAACGTTGCGAAGGCTAAGTCCCTGTAGCTCGAAAGCCCATTCCTCCGCAGTTTTTAGAGGAACAAGGCATGGATACAGCTTGGTTACCTTATGTCCCATGGCTTTTGCGAAGGTAAAGCCATCGCCAGTAGAGCCGGTTTTTGGGTAGGATAGCCCTCCTGTTGCCACAATTACCTGAGTAGCATGGATAATCTGCCCGTCAGATGTTCTTACTCCCGTAACCTGCCCGTCTACTGCCAAAATCTCCGAAACCTCAGTATTTAGCCTAAAATCAATATTCCGCTTTTTAATGCCCTGCTCTAGCGCCTTAATAACATCAGAGGATTTATCCGATAAAGGGAATACCCTATTTCCACGTTCAACCTTAGTAGCAAGACCAAGGGAATTAAAAAAGGAAACAGCCGAATAGCTGTCAAAGCTATAAAATGCGCTGTACATAAAGCTTTTATTCCGAAAAATATTACTAAGCAGCCCTTCTGTATCTGTGGCATTAGTAATATTGCAACGCCCCTTGCCGGTTATAAAAAGCTTTTTGCCAGGTATTTGATTTTTTTCAATTATTTCAACTGCCGCCCCAATATCGGCCGCCGAAATTGCGGCAACCATGCCTGCTGCGCCGCCGCCTATAACAATTATTTTTTCCAAACCAGAAACCGCTCTCTCCAAAAAGGGTGTACCAAATGGCTGTATTCCGCCTTTTGCTACACCCTCCATAATTTTTATTATACCTATTACATCTTAGGTATTGTTCAGAAATAAGTGTTTTTATATATTTACAGAAACCCACTTGAACCGTGTGGAATTCTGTAAATGTGTGACACTAATTTTGAAACAATCCCTTAGCAAAATACCTATTTTATCCCAACAGAAAGAATGTTGTCCTCTGGCACAATTCCAGGTTAGAAATGCCTAGGTTTAAGGTATGTATGATTACATCAAAGCAAATAAATATTCTCTATGTCATGAACAAAACCAATACAAAAGGAATCCTAAATAACTACCTTTTTTCCACCAAGAACTTCATAGAAGTTTTAACTTCCCCATCAACCTCAATTTCAGAAAAAGCTGGAATACATATTAGCTCAATCCCATTTGGCGCAACATATCCCCTAGCAATAGCTATGCTCTTAACAGCTTGATTTACTGCACCCGCACCAATAGTCTGCATTTCAACAACTTGGTCTTTTCTAACAATTGCAGCAATAGCACCGGCAACCGACTTAGGTTGTGAAGTAGTTGAAACCTTTAAAACTTCCATCATAAATACCTCCTGTAAGTATATTAAGTAAAATAAATATAAGACGCTATAGCAGTTTTCAAAATGGTAGTCAGCGCCCTTAGCAAAAATACGTTGAAGCGTTCCTTATTTTTACTCCGAGCCTGACAACATTTTGTTAAATTGCTCTACCCCAACTAACTACATTTCATATGCAAAAAAAATTAACCCGGCAGCAGTAAAAGCCTTTTACCGCTACCGGTTGGTGGGTCTATAACTTTAGTTTACTAAGGGCGTTGCATGCAGCGTCTTGTTCCGACTCCTTTTTGCTTTTGCCAGTACCTCTACCTAAGGCCTTATCCTCGTGCACTACCTCAGATACAAAAACTTTTTCATGGTCCGGACCGCTTTCGCTGATTAAGTTATAAATAATTTTTTTACTGCTTGTCCTTTGAAGCTTTTCTTGAAGCAAGGTTTTAAAATCAGTTGCAAGCAAATTTGAATCTTCTCCGGAAAGCTGCTTATGCATCAAGCTAATAATGAAATCCCTTGTAGCTTCAAAGCCGCTATCTAAAAAAATCGCACCAAAAAGAGCCTCCATAGCATCAGAAAGAACGGAATCCTTATGTCTACCTCCGGTGGCTTCCTCCCCTTTACCAAGCTTAATTATATCGCCAAGGGAAATAAGCCTTGCGTACTTCGCAAGGCTTGCTTCGCAAACAATAGACGCTCTAAGCTTAGTTAGCTCACCTTCGGTTTTGTCACCATAGCTGTTAAATAAATAATCGCTAATTGTTAATTCAAGAACTGCGTCGCCTAAAAACTCAAGTCTCTGGTTGTCAAACCCCAGCTTGTTTTCATACGCATATGTGCTGTGGGTAATTGCCGCTTCAAATAAATTACGATTTTTAAAAAAATAATTAATTCTTTTCTCAAAATCAATAACCATTTATAACCCCAATCTGCTTTTACCATGTGGCCAGAAAAAAGCTAAGAATTATTTAAAGCTATTCACCGATAGCTTTCTTGATGTACTCTACCGCATCGCCTACAGTTTTTATCTTTTCTGCATCTTCATTTGAAAATTCCATTTCAAAGGCTTCTTCTAATTCAGAAATAATTTGAAAAATGTCAAGTGAATCCGCACCCAAATCATCAGTAAAAGATGTATCAAGAGTGATTTTATCCATACTTATACTCATTTGTTCTGCAATTATTTCTTTAATTTTATCTAGTTCCATATACACAACTCTCCTTAATATTTATTGCAATAATTAATATACTAAATATGCATGAATTATTCAAGAACAATTTCATTTATTTTCATTAATTTTTTTTTCAAATTTTTTAATTATATCTTTGTCGACAAATGATCTAGCTTGTTTTATGGCACCTTTTATGGCAAGCCTGTCGGAAGAGCCGTGAGCCTTTATTACTAAGGACTTTAGCCCTAGAAGGGGCGCACCGCCAACCTCTCTGTAATCAAAGCTTTTTTTTATCCTAGCAAACGACTGCTTAGAAAGCAATGCGCCAACCTTTGATAAAAAACTACTTAATAATGCATCTTTTATCATTTTTAACAATGCGCTTGATAGTCCCTCACTGAGCTTCAGTACAATATTTCCGACAAAGCCATCGCATACTATTACATCAACCACACCAAAGGGTATATCTCTTGCTTCAAGGTTACCATAAAAGTTAAGCTTCGTCTCATGCAAAAGCTCATAGGTCGCCTTTGCAAGTACGTTGCCCTTTTCTGCCTCTGCTCCCACGTTAATAAGCCCCACTGAGGGCTTTTTTACGTCCAAAATATTTTCCATATAAATAGTACCCATTTCTGCAAACTGCACCAAATACTCCGGCTTACAGTCTACATTTGCGCCACTGTCCAAAAGCAGTGAGAAGCCTTTTATATTTGGAAGAAGCGTGGCAAGGGCAGGGCGAAAGATACCCTTAATTCTTCCTATTATAATTGTTGCGCCAGTTAAAAGCGCACCTGTGTTTCCGGCAGAAATAAAGGCTTGAGCGTATCCTGTTTTAACTAGGTTTAGACCGACTGCCATGGAGGAATCCTTTTTTTCTTTTATGGCACGAGTTGGTGATTCATCGTTTCCTATTACTGAGGCTGCGTTTACTATTTCAATTCTGCTTTTGTCATAGCTTTGTTTTGAGAGAACGTCCGAGATTAATTTTTCGTCACCTACCAAAACAATTTTTATATCATTCATTTCAAGTGCATCAACTGCACCGTAAATAATTTCAAAGGGAGCATTATCTCCACCCATTGCGTCAATAGCGATTACCTTTTCAACCATTGTATCAGCCCCACTAAAAAAAATAATAAAAAAACAGCATACGCTGTTTTTTTGAAAGACTATTTTAATGACAAAGCACCAATTACCTAGATTATTTACTTTAGCTTACTTTAACAACCTGCTTTTTATTGTAAGAGCCGCAAGCCTTACATACTCTATGTGAAAGCATTAACTCACCGCATTTGCTGCAAGAAACCAAATTCGGCATAGCTATTTTCCATGTTTGAGCACGTCTCTTATCACGTTTTGATTTTGAAGTCTTTCCCTTTGGACAAATTGCCACGAACGTCACCTCCTAAAAATATTGGCAAAGCATTTGCCATATTCATCGTAATTGAATAATTTACTAGAATCATTCAACAATGGAATTATTATATCATGAAGTTGTTTTTTGTCAAGTAATATAAAATTTCTAAAACAAATAAAAAAAGCTGGAATAGATATAGTATTCCAACTTTTTTGTATTTTACTTATATTCTGTGGCAGTTAGATAAAACCTTGGGGGAGCTGCACTCCCCCAAACCCCCTAGCGGCCTAGTGTAAAAGCTCCTTAGTATCACGGGCAATAACAAGTTCCTCATTTGTCGGTACTACAAGCACTCTAGTTTTAGCATCAGCTGTAGAAATATCGATTGCCTTACCTCTAAGCTTATTCTTTTCCTCATCAAGGCTAACCCCAAGGTATCCAAGATAGTTGCAAATTGCAGCTCTTGTGCTGGCGCTGTTTTCTCCCAAGCCGGCGGTAAATACAATGGCATCTACGCCGTTAAGTGCTGCTGCGTATTCACCTACATACTTTGCTACTCTATATGCAAACACATCAAGGGCGATGGCCGCTCTCTTTTCCGGTAAAGCGCCTTCAATATCTCTAAAGTCGCTGGAAACGCCGGAAAGACCAAGTACGCCAGATTTTTTATTTAAAATATTTTCAACTTCTTTAACGGATAACTTTTCTTTTTCCATAAGGAAGGAAATAATGGCAGGATCAAGGTCACCGCTGCGTGTGCCCATTGCAAGACCTTCAAGCGGTGTAAAGCCCATGGAGGTGTCTACAGACTTGCCACCATCGATTGCACAAACGCTTGCGCCGTTGCCTAAGTGGCAGGTAATAATTTTTAGAGAGTCATAACTCTTATTTAAAAGCGTGGCAGCTTCCTGTGAAACAAATCTATGGCTTGTGCCGTGGAAGCCGTATCTACGGATTTTGTATTTTTCATAAAGCTCGAAAGGAATAGCGTATAAATAAGCTTTTTCAGGCATTGTCTGGTGGAAGGCAGTATCGAACACGCCAACCTGTGGTTTTCCGGGCATAAGTGTTTCGCAAGCTCTAATACCGATTAAGTTAGGAGGGTTATGTAGAGGCGCAAGATCGCTACATTCCTCTAAAGCCTTTTTCACCTCGTCGGTAATGATTACCGAGCCAGCAAAATGCTCTCCACCATGAACAACTCTATGCCCAATAGCACTTACCTCGTCAATAGAGCTGATTACACCATGCTCCTTTGACAAAAGCGAATCGATTACCAGCTTAACGGCGGCTGTATGATCATCCATTTTGGTTTCAACGGCATATTTATTTTTTCCGGCTGGCTCATGAATAAGCTTTGAGCCTTCAATACCTATTCTTTCAGCCAGTCCCTTTGCCAAAACATTTTCATTGTTCATGTCAATGAGCTGATATTTTAAAGAGGAGCTGCCGCAATTTAAAACAAGTATATTCATTTTTAATATCTCCTTATAATTTATAAATAGTCTGCTTTAACCAATTTGAACAGCAGTTAAAACAACAACCCCAACAATATCCTCTACGGAAGCTCCACGGGACAAATCGTTAACAGGTTTTCTAATACCTTGGGTAATAGGGCCGTAGGCTTCTGCCTTAGCTAAGCGCTGTACCAGCTTATATCCAATATTTCCTGCGTCCAAATCTGGGAAAACAAGAACGTTAGCTTGTCCGGCAGCAGGGCTGTCAGGAGCTTTTTGCTTACCAACGCTAGGCACAATAGCTGCATCAAGCTGGAATTCGCCGTCCACAGCAAGCTCTGGACATTCAGCCTTAACAATTTTTGTAGCCTCAACCACCTTGTCAATATCGGCGTGCTTAGCGCTACCCTTTGTTGAGTGTGAAAGCATAGCTACAACAGGCTCTTCGCCCACAAATTGCTTATAGGATTCAGCAGAGGAAATAGCAATAGCAGCCAATTCTTCGGAGGTTGGGTTTTGGGTCAATGCACAGTCTGCAAATACAAATACACCCTTATTGCCAAGCTCGCAGTCAGGAACAACCATTACGAAGAATGAAGAAACATGCTTGGTGCCGGGCTTAGTCTTTAGAATTTGAAGGGCAGGACGTAAAACGTTAGCGGTAGAATTAATAGCACCTGCAACCATACCGTCTGCTAATCCTTCATTAACAAGCATTACACCAAAATATAGCGGGTCATCTAAAACAATCTTTCTGGCTTCCTCAATAGTCATGCCCTTGCTCTTACGCATTTCTGCAAAGTCAACAACAAGCTTTTCAGAGTGGTCATAGCTGTGAGGGTCAATTATTGTGGCTCCGTCAAGGTTAAGCCCCTCAGCCTTTTCAAGAATCTCGGCTTTCTTTCCAACCAAAATTATGTCAGCAAGCCCCTCACGCAAAATTATGTCAGTAGCCTTAAGTGTTCTTAGCTCTAAGGATTCAGGCAGCACGATAGTTTTCTTAGTTTGCTTTGCACGTTGTTTCATTGTTTCTAAAAAGCTCAAGGTTATTCCTCCTTTGTTTTTACAAAAAATTTAGGTAAAAGAATTGCGAGGTTCCGTGCAATTCTTTTACCGTAAAAAATCTTACATGATTAAAAAGTTACACCATGCCTACTGCTCAAGAAGCAGTCTGTCAAGGTCAAGCAAAAGCTTTACCCCGTCTGGTGTTTTTCCAATATTTCTAATGTATTGATTGTGATAATTAAGCTTTGCCGAAGGTGGCGGAGCAACTAAGGATTCGTCAATATACATAACCTCTTTAACGTTATCCACAATCAGCCCCAGCACATACTCGGCAAACTCAATAACTACGATACAGGTAAGCTCGTCATATTCCTTTGGTTCTTTTAAAAACCTTTTTCTAACATCTATAACAGGAATTATATCTCCACGAAGATTAATGATACCCTTCACATAAGGAGGGGTTTCAGGAACAAGGGTTATAGCGCATATTCCTATGATTTCCTTTATGTTTGAAATTTCAATACCATAATCTTCCTTGTCTATTTCAAAGGTAAGGTACTTATCCTTGGTAGTATCCTCTGCCTCCGGCTCCATGACTAGGTTTTGCTCGTTGTCAATAGACATATTTTCACCCCTTAAAGGAATTATTTATCAAAAAAGCCTGCAACATCAATAATAAGGCTTATATCTCCGTTGCCGAGAAGAGTACAGCCACTTATGCCTCTGATTTTCTTGATGTACTTAGGCATAGTCTTAACAACCACCTGCTGCTCGCCGATAAGCTCGTCAACAAACAAACAAATAGTTTGGTCACCGTTTTCAAGCATAATCATAATACCGTCCTCAACGTCCGTTACGGAAGTCTCAACGTTGAAAAATTCATAAAGCCTTACAACGTTATATACCTCTCCTCTTACGGTAATCATTTCGTTACCGCTTGGGTCTACAAAAACGTTCTCCTTCTTTGCCTTGAAGGACTGCTTTATGGAAATTATTGGAATGGTATACTTGGCGCCGCTCATTCTTATTGTCATACCTTCAATAATTGCTAGAGTAAGCGGAATTTTCAAGGTAAACACGCTGCCCAAGCCAGGTGTAGAATCCACAAGCACGGAACCGCCTACGATTTCAAGGTTGGTGGACACAACGTCCATACCCACGCCTCTGCCGGAAAAGCTGGTAACCTGCTCGTTAGTTGAAAAGCCGGGTAGGAAAATGAACTGATGGATTTCCTTATCTGTGTATTCGGATTCAGGCTTTCTAAGAAGGCCGTTATTTTTTGCCTTTTTCAAAATAGCTTCCTTATTTAATCCGGCACCGTCGTCGGAAATAATTATAAGAACGTCGCCACCGGAGTTTTTAGCCTCCAAGATAACGGTACCTTTTTCGTTCTTTCCTGCTTTCCTGCGCTTTTCTGGGGTTTCAATGCCGTGGTCAATTGAATTTCTAATTATGTGCATTAATGGGTCGGAGATATGTTCAATAATGTTCTTATCAACCTCTGTTTCCTCTCCCAATATTTCCAGGGAAACGTCTTTGTTAAGCTGTTTGCACATATCCCGTACAATTCTGTGCATTTTAAAGAAGGTAGTGGAAAGAGGCACCATTCGCATGGACATAACGGTGTCTTGAACATCATTTATTATTTTTCTAAGCTGTCTTGTTTCCTTATGGAAGCTTTCAAGGGCAAGGCCGTCCAACTCTGGGTTTTGTGTTACCATGGCCTCGGCGATAACAAGCTCACCCATAAGGTTAAGAAGCTGGTCTAGCTTACTTACGCTAACGCTTATAACATGCTGTGCAGGAGGTTTTTTTGCTGCCATTTGAGTACTTTGGGCAGCGCTTGAATCAGAGGAAGCATCATGTTGCTTAAGCTCGGTCTTGCTTTCCTCCTTGTGGTATTCTACTGGAGCAGCTACAGCCTGTTGCATTTGCACCACCTCATCTTCAACCTTTTCTAGAATTACTTCCTTTACATATGATGTGCGGGTAAGAAGGTCATTTATAAAATCATAGCTTTTTGTTGAGGTAAAGTTTAGTCTAAGGCCTGAATTGCGAATTTCCTCCGAAGAAGCTTCATTTTTAATATCAGATGGAGTAGACACCAAATCATGGGTAACATCCTCAAGCCTATGCACTAAGGCAAAAGCTCTCACGTTTTCCATTTCGGTGCCTTCCTCAAATTTAACAGTAGCAATGTATGAAATAGGCTCGCCCCCCTCTTCTACAGCACTAGCTTGTGTGCCAAGTGAAAGCTCATCAAGGGACAAATCCTTTAAATACACGGTATTTAATAGAACGTTATGGGTTGTGTCAAAATCCATTTGAGTGGAAAAATTAATTGTAAAACCATTTTTCCTAATGTAATCAATGCTTTCCTCGTCAATAACGTCGGCAGGGGTATGTGAAACATCAAAAACAGAGTCACCTAAGTTATGAACAAGTGTGTAGGCACGAATATTTTCCATTTCGCAACCGTTTTCAAACATAATCTTAGCTACAAAGCGATGAATGTCTGCTCCGGAGGTTGTTTTTCCAGCGTCAGGCTGCTGTGTGACCTCTTGCTTAGCAGGTGCGCTTGGCTGTGGAGCGGGAGCTGCTGTCGCCTCTACTGGCTCGCCCTTTAACTGCTTTAAGAATAGCTTAATCCGTTTAATAATATCTGAACCGTCGCCGTCAGCGGAAAGTCCACCTTCTATCTTAGAAAGCTCGGATTTAATAAAATCCATAGCTTCAAGCACAAGGTCTGTAAGCTTGGAGTAGTCAACCCCCATTGGGTTTTCCTCACGAAGGAAATAGAATAAATCCTCAGCGGAATGAGCGATAGTAGATATGCTGTCGAACATCATCATAGCAGCAGAACCCTTTAGGGTATGCATGATTCTAAAAATTTCGTTGATTTCTGCCATGGTATAACCGGATTCACCTTGAATAATGCTTTGTTCAAGCTGCTCCAAAAGCTGCGACATCTCAAAAGTAAACATTTCGAGCATTGATTCTCTATCAAAATCAGCCAAAATATCATCACCTTT
>CAYWBF010000060.1:0-10664 GCA_964456085.1 uncultured Eubacteriales bacterium | reverse complement strand
CTCAATAATATCCGAAATGGAAAAACAACCGCTTAAAACCACCAACCCAAAATAAATCAAAAACAATCCGGGTATAAGAATAACAAGCCCAATCGCCGAACCAAAATTAAGAAAAACGTACTGAACAAGAAAAAACTTCACCACAAGCCCAGAAATCGCCGCAGAAAGCACCGGCTTAATAAACCACCGAGAAAATTCCAACGTAAGCGTTAGCTCCCTATTAAGCTTTTCAAGCTCCAAGGCGCAAACCACAATAAGACTAACAAACCAACCCAATATAAAAGCATTTATACCTTTTTCCGGCACAAGGAAGTAAATAAAGGCAATATTTATCACAGAGGATATTATACTATTTCGGAAAAGAAACACCTGATACCCCAGCCCGTTTAAAATCCCCGACAAAACCACCTGTATGTAAAGAAACGGGCACATTATCCCAAGAAGAATCAACATCTCCTCTAAATTCTGATTATATATCACCAACCCCAGCGGCTTAGCAAAAATTATAAACACCGCTGCGGCATATATACCTATAATAGAAGCAAAGAGCACCGTTTTAGAAGTAGTGTAATTTATACGCTTGTAGTTTCTTACGGCAGATGCCTCTGATACCGCCGGAACGAGTGAAATAGAAAGCGACACCAAAAAAGCTGAGGGGAAAAATATTAATGGCATAGCCATACCGCTTATTTGCCCAAATATACTTACAGCTTCCTTTTGGCTCATTCCATATAAAATAAGCCGCTGGGGAATTAAAGCATTTTCTACTGCTGACAGCAGAGAGCCGATTACTCTGTTTAATGTAAGAGGTGCAGCCATACCCATAAGCACAGCAGCCGCTTGACCGTAGGAGTAGGAAGGTTTTCTAATAAAGCCCTTCCGCTCCTTATTTTTTTTGTAGGCAAAGAATACAAACACAAGTGAAAACAATTCCTCAAATACTATACCAATAACTGCCAGCATTAAAGCAAAGGAAAGCCCCTTGGGCACGAAAAATCCTGCTAGAAAATAAATCACGGACATTCTTACAACCTGCTCAAGCACTTGGTTAATAGCCGGTACAAGTGTTTCCTGCAAGCCAAAGAAGTAACCCCTTATACATGTACCTGCCGACATAAAGGGAAAAGCCAAGGACATAATCCGTAAAGCAGGGGCAATGCGTATATCCTTAAAAAACAAGGTAGAAACAGCTTCTGCTCCAAAAAACAGAACTCCTCCAAGAATAATACCCATAACGGTGGTTATAGCGACGGACAGCTTAAGCAGTCTGCCAATGTTCCCCGTTTCACCCTTTGCCTTTTCTTGGGCGACAAGCTTTGAAATGGTAGTAGTAAACCCGGAGCAAGCTATACTCCATGCAAGAGAATACACAGGCATAATAAGCTGATACAACCCCATGCCCTCTGCACCAATAATGTTTGACATATAGATTCTATAAAAAAACCCCAGCAGTCTGGTTATTACCCCAGCCACGGTTAAAATCATCGCACCTTTTACTATGCTCTTTTTTGACATATTAGTCCCCTCTTTAATGTGATAGAATATTTATATTAAGCAGGGAGGCAAAATATGAATATTTGGGCAAAAGCTCCTTTTTTAATTATTGTATTTACAATTGAATTATTCCTATGATAAAATCTAAAGTTAGAACAATCATTGAATGTGGCTTGTATAGCCATATTTTAATTTGCAGAAAAAAATTTTGGAGGAAGATTCTAATGGTAAGAACACGCTTTGCCCCAAGCCCCACAGGCTTTATGCATATAGGAAATTTAAGGACGGCTTTATACGAGTATTTGGTGGCGAAAAAAGCCGGGGGTACGTTTATTTTGCGTATCGAAGATACGGACCAGGAGCGTATTGTGGAAGGAAGCGTTGATGTAATATACAAGACACTAAAAATGGTAGGGCTTTACCATGACGAAGGCCCAGATGTAGGCGGAGCCTATGGCCCTTATGTACAAAGCCAACGCAAAAGCAATTATTTAGACTATGCCAAGCAGCTTGTAGAAAAGGGTGCTGCATATTACTGCTTCTGTACAAAGGAAGAGCTTGCCGCCCGAATTGCTCCCAGTGGAGAGGGAGATGCTCCTACAGGCTACGATCGTCATTGCAGCAGACTATCCAAGGAGGAAGTAGAGGCAAAGCTCTTGGCTGGAGTACCTTTCGTAATTAGGCAGAAAATCCCCAGTGGCAAAACTACTTTTCACGACCACGTATTTGGCGACATTACAGTAGACAACAGCGAGCTTGATGACCAAGTGCTAATTAAGTCAGACCTTATGCCTACCTATAACTTTGCTAACGTAGTGGACGACCATTTAATGGAAATATCCCACGTTGTACGAGGAAGCGAGTATTTGTCCTCTACACCTAAATATAATTTGCTATACGAAGCCTTCGGCTGGGAGATACCGGAGTATATTCACCTACCTCTTATAATTAACAGCGAGTACAAAAAGCTATCTAAGAGACGTGGAGACGCTTCCTTCGAGGATTTAGTGCAGATGGGATTTTTGCCTAATGCTATTATAAATTTCATTGCGCTTTTAGGCTGGAGCCCATCGGAGAATAGAGAGTTTTTCACCCTAGAAGAGCTAACCCAAGCCTTTGATGTAAAAGGCTTAAGCAAAAGCCCAGCGGTGTTTGACATGGAGAAGCTCACTTGGATGAACGGCGAGTATATTAAAAAGCTGCCCAAGGAAGAATTTTACCAAATGGCGCTGCCCCATCTAAAGGAGCATATAAAGCGCACAGACCTAGACCTAGAATGGGTAGCGGAGCTGTGCCAAAGCAGAGTGTCACTTCCTAGGGAGGTAAGCACCCTTGTGGATTATTTAGACACACTACCTCAATACGAAATAGATTTATTTTTTCATAAAAAAATGAAATCCACCCCGGAAATCTCTTTAACTGCCCTAAAGGCAGTGCTGCCAGTCCTAGAAGCTCTTGATGGTGGAAAGGACAACTGGGTACATGAGAAGCTATATGAAAGTATCTCTGCCCTAGCCCAAGAGCTTCAGCTTAAAAATGGTCAAATGCTATGGCCTATAAGGGTTGCCCTCTCCGGCAAGCCGGCTTCATTTTGCGGAGCAACGGAGCTTTTGCAGCTTTTGGGTAAGGAGGATTGCTTAAATAGAATTAGAACCGCCATTACTATGCTGGACAGGGTGTAGCCTATGCTCCTTAATTTGTTTTCCCTGCTTTCGGGTATGTTGTTTGCCCTTAATATAATTTTCGCCATAGTAATTGTGTTTTACGAGCGTAAAAACCCTGCGGTTACATGGGCGTGGCTTATGGTTACTCTGATTTTGCCGTATGTGGGGTTTATTATTTACTTGGTCATTGGGCTGGACTCCAGAAAGCATAGGATTTTTTCTGAGAAGGCAAAAAAGGACGAGGAATTTTTTCTAAGCTTCCTTAGCTACGAAAACAACAAAGCTTTTTTCTCCCAAGACACTCTTGATAGAATATCTGCCAGAGAGGTTTTGGATTTTGATAACGCCAACCGCCTTAATGATTTGGTATACATGAACTTTGTCAGCGGCAAGGGTGCACTAACGGGAAATAATACAGTTACCATTTTTCATGAAGGGGTTTCCCTTTTTGACAGCCTTCTTGCAGAAATTGAAAAAGCTGAGTCCTTTGTGCATGTCCAGTATTATATTTTTAATAAGGACGAAACAGGCAAGGCGCTTATTGACGTTTTGACGAGGAAAGCTGCTCAAGGTGTAGAGGTAAGGCTTTTTGTAGACGGTATGGGGTGTTATTTAACCCCCAGAAGCTTTTACAAGCCACTAGAGGAGGCAGGTGGACAGGTATGTATTTTTCTGCCGCCTACCTTTGTAAGGATAAACTTCCGAAACCATAGGAAAATTTGTGTAATCGACGGAAAGGTTGGTTATGTAGGCGGCGTTAATATTGGGGACGAGTATTTGGGTAAGGTAAAGCGATTTGGCTTTTGGCGTGATACCCATATAAAAATAGAAGGCGAGGCTGTTTCGCAGCTACAGCTTCGATTTGTTATGGATTGGAACTTCAGCTCACCCGATAAAATCTCCCTAAATAAAAAATATTTTCCCGATTTTATAGCAGCCAGTGATAACAACCCACAAAATAAGGTTAAAATTCAAGTAGTATCCAGTGGCCCCGATACCAAGCACCCCAGCATTTTATACGGCTACACTAAAATGGTAACGGAAGCTGACAAATATATTTACTTGGTAACACCCTACTTCGTACCGGACGATAGTCTTTTCGAGGCGCTAAGAATCGCCGCCCTATCAGGGATAGATGTAAGAATAATTATTCCGGCAAAGCCAGACCACCCGTTTGTGTATTGGGCAAGCCTGTCCTACATGGGTGAACTGTTAAGCGCCGGGGTACGGTGCTATAAATACGAAAAGGGTTTTGTCCACAGCAAGCTTCTAATCATAGACGGGGTAGTGTCCTCTGTAGGCACAGCTAACCTTGACGTGAGAAGCTTCAAGCTGAATTTTGAAACAAACGCATTTATATATAATGAAAACATTACCAAGCAATTTGAGGAGCAATATTATAAGGATATAGAGGACTGTACAGAAATCACCTTGGAAATCTACAAAGGACGCTCCACCATGACCAAAATAAAGGAATCCATTTCAAGGCTTTTGTCTCCGATGCTATAGGGGTATGCTATGAATACAATTTTTATGAGGGAGCTTTACAAGCTTCTATATCAAAGCGATTTTAAGACGGCGTTTGAAAGCGAGCAGGGCATATTAGGCGAGGACACAAAATGCATTACTGTGTTCAAGCCCTTTGGCCCAATCCTTTATTTTGTTGCCGTGTACAATGATGATGCCATAACCGAAGAGGAGCGGCTCAGCATTATGAAGGCAAATAGCCTAGTCTTTGGCAACGCCGTTAAGGAATATGCCTTAAAAAGCATAATTGTTCTTAATCTGCATTTGTCTACAAAGGAAGTAAACGGGGCAAGGCACTTAATCGACGAGGATAAACCCTACGACGAGCAGCCATTGTACGAAATGAACTGGGGTACGGAGATTATTAATGGAAGGCTAAGTTTTTGCCAAGGCACCCAGTCACCCACGGAGATATTAAATATAAAGGAACTAATCCGAGGAGCATACGACAAAAGCTTTGGCACTACCACCCAAGATAGTATCCAACCGCAAGACAACACACTGGAAAGCCTAAACCGCCAAGCCGACGAGGAAAGTCCCTTTAAACCAAAGGGAGATGCCTCAATTATTGCTTTTATACTTATTTTCGTGAATATGCTCATATACGCCCTAATGGCTTTAAACACAGACCCCAACGCAGCCTATGCTGAAACACTGCTTACACTGGGCGCTCAAAGCCGAGAGGCGGTTTTTGCCAGAGGTGAGTATTACAGAATTTGGACAGCAATGTTTATCCACGCCAACCTTAGCCATCTTTTGTCAAACTGCTTGGCGCTGTATATATTTGGTACACGCTGTGAGGTATTCTTTGGGCGTACTAAATTTTTACTGCTTTATTTTGGAGCAGGATTGTTTAGCAGCATTTGCAGCCTTGTTTTGTCGCCTAGCCTGTCTGTAGGAGCATCGGGGGCTATTTTCGGACTGGTTGGTGGACTGACCTTTCTTACAAAAGCCTCAAATCGTTCTATTTTGGGCGTTAGCTTTTATTTGATGCTTTTGTATATCTCTATTAATATTGCTTTTGGCTTTATGAATGAGCGTATAGATAATATTTCACATATAGGCGGCCTAATTTTTGGGGTAATATACGGGCTGCTGTTTATTCGCAAGAAATACTAGAGGGCTATTTTTATGAATATTCTAAAAGACAAACTGAAATTATCTTTAATTTATGTGCATCTGTTTCCGATGTTATTGTTTTTGACGCTGGAAACCATGAACTACAGCGAAAAAAATAACGCCATACTAAGGGCGTTAAATGCCTTTCCTTCGTTAATATTAAGCTGGATATTGATTTACCTTCTTATTGTTATTCTTCATCTTATAACAGGCAGACTGTTCATATCTTCTTTTGTTATTACAGCAGTTCTGTATTTTTTTTATGTGGTTAATTTTTTCAGAAAGCATATTACCGGCTGGGTGTTTGTGCCAACGGATTTAAGCTTTGCTCGAAAAATGAAGAATATGCTGGATTTTGCCAATCTTAATCCTGACCAGAGAATTATTAACCCACTCCCCGTGGTTTTGGTGCTTCTTGTTATTTTGTTTTTTGCGGCAAGGGAGCTGCCTAAGCTGGAGCGTTCTCGGAAAAGGCTTGCTGCCCTTGGCTTAGCGCTGTTTGTATTTGGCGGGCTGTTTTTCAGCAGCTTTTCAAAGCGGTGGATAATGCCGATTTTTGGAGTTGATGTGCGTCAGTCCTTTACAAACAACCAGGTTTATGACAGAAACGGGGTAATTATTGGGTTTTACATTGCTTATGCCTTCGATACGATGCAGCTTCCAAAAAAATATACGGAGGACAGCTGCCTAGAGCTTGTTGATTCGGTTAAGCAGCAAGCATTAGATAAAATATCTGACCAAGCAAAAGCATCTGCCGACGGAAAGAAACCAAACGTAATCGTAATAATGAGCGAGGCGTTTTCTGACCCGTCACGGTGGAGCAACCTTGCTTTTTCTGAGGAGCCTATACCATTTTATAAGCAGATGTTGGAAGAGACTATAGGGGGTACGCTGGTTACTCCGGCATTTGCCGGATCAACCTGTAATGTGGAGTATGAATTTTTAACGGGGTTGTCCTATATGTTCACAGGACACGGCAGGATTCCTTATGAGGAAGTAGAAAAATACTTCGGTAACGAAAAAATCATAGCTATGCCCCAAATTTATAAAGAGAACGGCTATAACACAGTAGCTCTCCATACATATGAGGGCAGCTTTTTTAACAGGGACAAAATATATCCAATACTTGGGTTTGATAAATTCATATCCTCGGAGGATATGAAGGGCGCTCCCATAGAGGGGCAGTACATTTCCGACAAATATTTTACAGACAGGCTCATAGGCGAGCTTAAAAACAAAAGACCTAATCAGCCGCTATTTTTGTTTGGGGTGACAATGGAGAACCATTACGACTACCCACCAAACAAATATCCAAAGGGCAACAAAATAAAATCCACCTCATCCTTGCTTAACGACGAACAGCAAGGCAGCGTAGACGCATATCTTCACGGCATAAGCAACGCAGATACACAGCTAAAGCGGCTAACCGAGTATCTTAAGGGGTATAAGGAGCCGACCATACTTGTATTTTTCGGCGACCACCTCCCCTCTCTTGCCAATTCTGCCTTTGAGGTATACACCGCCCTTGATTATTTAAAATCAAACGACGACATAACCTGGAGCAAGGACGATTTTTATAAAATGTACACCACCACCTACGCAGTTTGGACAAATTACGGCAATACTAAAAATTCCTTCGGAACAATAAGCCCTTACTTCCTTGCTAACCAGCTATTAAACATGTCACAGGTTGACAAGCCTGTGTACTATCACTTTTTGGACACAGCATATGACGCATTCCACGGTATGAAGGATAATCTATACGTTAATCATGACGAGACAATCCATTCTGCTTCTATTGCAGAGGACGAGAGCGTGGTAAATATGTTTTATACCTTCCAGTATGACAGCATATTTGGAAAAAACTTCATTACGAACAAGCTATCAGAAATTTTAAGAAAATAATGTAGAGGTTACTTTTATGAATAGTGAGTTAATGAAAAATATTAGGCAGATTGAGCCATATATACCGGGAGCACAGCCACAGGGCAGAGTAATTAAGCTAAACACCAACGAAAATCCATATCCACCCTCGGCTCATGCACTTAAAGCATTAGCCGAATCCAGCACAGAAAGCCTACGACGTTACCCAGACCCGGATTCAAGGGACCTTAAGCAGGCTATTGCCCAAGCCAACGGGGTTAAGCCCAGCGAGGTTTTTGTGGGCAACGGCTCTGATGAGGTACTGGCGTTTTTGTTCATGACCTTGTTTAATTCCAGCAAAAGGGTACTGCTCCCCGATATAACCTACTCCTTTTATGATGTGTGGTTTAAGCTGTTTAACATAGGGCGGAAGCACATTCCTTTAAAAGAGGACTTCACCATAGACGTGGAAGCATTCCGTGGAGCGGCGAGTAACGGCGGCGTTGTGCTGGCTAACCCAAACGCACCTACAGGCATTTGCGAGAACATATCCACCATAGAAAAAATAGTCTCTGCCAACAGCGGCAGCTTTGTACTTATAGATGAGGCGTACTGGGATTTTTCCGGCAAAACCGCCTTGGGACTGCTTAAGGAGTACGAGAACCTTGTAATTGTCCGTACACTTTCAAAATCTCACTCCCTTGCCGGTATGCGTATTGGCTACGCCATTGCACGGCAAGAGGTTATACAATGTATCGAGAATGTTAAAAATTCCTTTAACTCCTATACGGTAGATGCCTTGGCTCAAACCATGGGCAAGGCTTCTGTAGAGGATATTCAGTATTTACGAGAATGTATTAACAGAGTGGTAGACACTAGAGAGTGGTTTACCGCCGAGCTGGCTAGGCTGGGCTTTAGCACACTGCCCTCTGGTACAAATTTTGTATTTACCACCCATAAAAATATAGGGGCAAAGGAAATTTTTGAGTATTTGTCGTCACGAGGGATTTTTACCAGATTTTTTCAAAAGCCTAGAATTGATAATTACTTAAGGATTTCTATAGGAACACGGGAGGATATGGAGGCTCTTTTAAGCGCCTTAGGTGATATTCTTTAGTAATGGCATAAATTTTGGGGGAATCTCCCCTAAACCAATGGAGCAGTTATGAGTGAAATTAGCCTTGAAGGCATTGTGGAGAGTATAATTTTTAATAATCCGGAAAACGGTTATACGGTGTTTTCTATTGAGCCGAGCCAAGAGGATGAGGCTGGGGCTATGGTTTGCGTTGGGTACTTGGCCTCTGTTACGGAGGGGGAGCAGCTTGCTCTTACGGGCAGCTATATTACCCACCCCGTATACGGCAAGCAGCTAAGCGTTTCCAGCTATGAGAAAATTGTACCCACCACCTCCTCGGCTATACAACGATATTTAGCCTCTGGGGTAATTAAAGGTATTGGAGAGCGGCTTGCAAAAAAAATTGTGAGCCGCTTCGGAGACGATACCTTTGCTGTTTTTGAGCAGGCACCCCAAAGGCTTTCCGAGATAAAGGGCATTACCCTGGAGAAGGCTTTGCAGTTTGCTAGTTTGTTTCATGAGCAGCTGGAGCTTCGCAGGGCAATGCTTTTTTTGCAGGAGTACAGTATTACTCCGGCAAACGCTGTAAAAATTTATAACCGTTTTAAGGACGACACCATTAACGTAGTAAAAACAAATCCCTACGCCTTGGCTACGGAGATATTCGGAATAGGCTTTAAGACAGCTGACCAGATCGCAGAGCGTGTTGGCATAGCTAAGGATTCACCCTACAGAATACGCTCTGGTATTTCCCATGCGCTGTACATGGCTTCCTTGGATGGGAATGTTTACCTACCGAAGGATATACTGCTTGAAAATGCGTGGACGCTTTTGAGTATTCCAAAGGAGGTTATTGAAAACAGCCTTCAAGCTCTTCAAATGGAGAGACTTATTTGGCAGGAGAAGCAAGACGGTGAAATTTCTGTTTTTCTTAATTCCTTTTATTATGCAGAAAATAATGTAGCCAAAAAGCTTATTGAGCTATCCATGGCGCAAAATCTAAGCGGCTCCGCCATAAAAAGAGATGCTGTGGAGGAGGAAATAAAGGATTTTGAGGAAAGCTTTGGGGTTACACTGGCACAGATGCAGCGGCAGGCTGTTATAGAAGCTATGGAAAACGGGGTTCTTGTAATAACAGGCGGCCCCGGTACGGGAAAAACTACAATTATTAATACAATTATAAATATTTTTAAGAAGAAGCAGCTTAATATAGAGCTGTGCGCTCCAACGGGTAAGGCGGCGAAAAAAATGTCCGAGGCAACGGGCATGAGCGCAAAAACCATTCATAGGCTTCTGGGTGTAGCTTTTTCCATGGACGATAGGCGTGCCCACGGACATGCCTTTGAAAAAAATGAGGATAACCCTATTGAGACTGACGTGGTTATTGTAGACGAAACCTCTATGGTGGATATTTTGCTTATGAATGGGTTGCTTAAGGCTATTTCTGTTGGCACACGGCTGATTCTTGTGGGGGACGTTGACCAGCTTCCATCTGTGGGGCCGGGATGTGTCCTTAAGGATATAATTAAAAGCAACTGTATAAAAACAGTACGGCTTAAGGAGATTTTTCGTCAGGCACAGGAAAGTGCTATTATTGTAAATGCCCATAAAATAAATAACGGTGAGTATCCCGACTTGACGGACAAAAGCAGTGATTTCTTTTTTTTGCAGCGTGACCGGACGGAATCGGTGCTTACTACAATAATAGAGCTTGTGACCCAGCGGCTACCTAAATACCTAGGCTGTACCCAGCAGGACATACAGGTGATAACCCCTATGAAAAAATCACCCATAGGCAGCTTTGCTCTTAATGAAGCACTTCAAGGCTGTCTTAATCCGAAAAGTCCTAAGAAAGCCGAAAAGGAATTTCGCAAGGTGATTTTTCGTGTAGGGGATAAGGTTATGCAGATTAGGAATAACTA
>CAYWBF010000059.1:0-10670 GCA_964456085.1 uncultured Eubacteriales bacterium | reverse complement strand
AGATGCCCAATAAAATGCCAGCTTGGGTCACCTTCCACCCTTTCGTACTTATCCAAAAGCTCCTGCACCTTGTTTTCGCCGAGTGTTTTTACTCCAAGAGATGTAAGCTCGTTAATTCTGTCCACAGGTACAGTTTTTGTAACCCCTATAAGCGTAATATCAGAGGACTTTCTGCCGCTTATTTCAGCGGCCTTTTTTATTTTTTCTTCTATTGTTAGTAAATTTTCCTTAAGGCTCATTAGTTTACCCTTTGCCCTTCTTCTATTGTGGTGGTGTCAGAAACAATTCTGTCATAGACATTTAACTTTGTATTTAGCTCTTGTTCCAAAATTACATAGCCGTTGGACTCGGCAAGCTCTCCTTCATATTTTATTTCCACAAACTCGGCAAAGCCTCTGTTTGTTTTAAATACACCCTTTACCGTTTTAATCTCGGATAGGGTATATTCCTCGGGAGCCTCCCCAGCAGAGATTATAATATCTGCCGCTTTTAGGGTATTTACATTCTGCAATACATAAACGTAGCCCTCGTCCTCCATAGATTTATCAATTATTTTAACAGAAACCTTCTCGTTTTCCTGCGCTCCCTTTTTAACCACGGATTCATCGCCGTATAAAAATTTAGTAGGTATTTTAAGCAAGGTTCGCTCATAAATTGCCCCTATGGGTATTTTCATACCTGTATGGACGCCTTCCTTCACTTTTATAGTCAAACTGCGCCTATCCATAAAGTTTAGCATATCCTTTGTAAACTTGAATAATACATAACTGTCTGTTTCGCCCCTGTCTATTTTAAATACTTCTGCGGGCATGGGTACAAAGGCTTCGCTATTCTTAACGTATATATTCTTGGTGCCACCCTCCTCAAAGCCATCCATTAGCTTATTTGGTATGTATGCTGCTATGTACCATTCGTTTGATTCCACTATTTTAAATACCTTATCCTCGGCAGAAACCGTTTTGTTAGACTTAATAGCAGAATAATCGACCTTAGCCTTAACTTGCTCCTTAGACAAGGCTTCCATTGTTTCAAAGTTTAGCGTCTCCTCCAGTCCGTCCACTGTATAGGCAAGTATGCCAGATTCTTCTGCCGCTATGGAGGAAATACTCTGCGAAAGTGTCGATTCCTTTATACTTTTCCTGCTCATCAGCTCTTTTACGTTGTTTTTGTCCACATCAAGCATTTTTTGGTTTCTGACATTAATTTCTCTGGATATAGTATCCTTTACTGTGTAAACGTAGCTAATATTGCCCTTTGCGAAATTACTAAGGCTGTTGTCCAAATAATCCTTTATCTTCTTATTATTTTTTTGTATTTCCGGCTGAAATATGGATGTATCAGTTTTTCTTTTTTGGCTGCTTATTATTTCCTCGTTAAGAGCGGAAATATCATTTTCCAGCGATTGGGCTTCCTCGTCGTTTCGTAGTGAGCAAATCTCCACACCCTTTTTTACTCTATCAAGGTCTTCGTAGTTAAAATATACATTCCCTGCGGCGGAGCTGGTATAAACCCTTTCATTACGGATTATTATAGCGTCCATTTCCACAGGCGCTTCAATAGAACCACTCTCCACCTCTATCATAGGCACACTGGTTTTGTTAAAAAAGTTCATAACGTACACAACAAGATAGCTTATTACCACAATAAAAAAAATACCTGCTACTATTCCTGTTGAATAATTCTTGTATGGCTTTCTTATGGTTTCCTTCTTTTTCGGCTGGGACTTAGGTACTGATTTTTTTTCCGTAGGCCTTTTGGAAGGAGGTCTTTTGTCAACAGCTCTTTTATCTGCTGGCCTTTTAACCACTGCTCTTTTATCGTCAGGCCGTATAGGCGAGGAGCTTTTTGAAGGCGGGCGGTTATTATTTTTGCCCTGTGGTCTTGCAGGGGCTGGTCTTTTTCTCGTATCTTGACTCATTTGAACCTCGTAGGTATTAATTATTTTTTAAAGAATATAATCTAAGTGACTTCATTTTATTTAGGAGTTTAGTATGATTCCCAAAAAGCTATCAAGTTTTATTTTACCAATTTTTGTTGCAACATTCAATATACTTATTCTTATTTACCCGTCAGAAATAATTGGCGCGGCGAAGCACGGAGTAAGCCTATGGCTTGGCAACGTGCTTCCCTCCCTTCTGCCCTTTATAATAGGTACAAATATTTTGTCCCAGCTAGGCGTTATCAGCTTTTTGGGAGTGCTACTGGAGCCGTTTATGCAAAGGGTTTTTAACGTCCCCGGCTGCTCCGGCTTTGCTCTTGTTGCAGGCATGACCTCCGGCTACCCCATGGGGGCAAAAATCGTATCAGAGCTATATGCAAACGAGGAGCTGACAAAAACAGAAGCCGAAAAGCTGTTAAGCTTTGTAAACAACTCCGGCCCTCTTTTTGTAATTGGGGCTGTAGGGGTATCTATGTTTCAAAACCCAATGGTTGGCTATTTCCTTTTAATCACCCATTACCTGTCGGCTATAATCAACGGGCTTTTGTTCAAGCTTTATAAGCCCTCTCACGAAACCAGACCAAAGGAAAGCGCCATCTTACGCAGAGCTTATAAAAACATGGTAGCCTTTAGGCAAAAAAATAACCGCTCCTTTGGAGCGGTATTAGGCGAAAGCGTACGAACAGCCATGGAAACAATGCTATTAATAGGTGGATTTATTATTTTGTTTTGCGTAATAGTTAAAACCCTTGATGTAACAGGCTTTGTGAAGCTGACGGAGACATTTTTTTCTCCTGTCCTATCAGCCTTGGGCTTAAGCTCCCAGTTATTTAAGGGGTTGTTTCTCGGAATATTTGAGGTAACAAACGGAGCACAGGTGCTTTCGCAGCAGGATTTATCCTTTCAGCAACTTTTGCTTGCCTCCGCTATTATTTCCTTTGGTGGCTTATCCATACATTTTCAAGCCATAACCTTCCTTAGCAAGACTGACATAAATATTTTTATATATATTCTGTCAAAGCTGTCCCATGCCCTAATAAGTATACTTGTAGGATTTTTCATGTATCCATTTTTTAATTTCACCTCGGAAGCAGCTGTTACAGTATCAAAGCTGTATTCGGAGAGTGCTATTGATAAGCTTATTTTCTCCTCAAGCTTTTTTGTGGGTTCATTGCTGCTTATGACTGTGGCTGGTATAGCCATAATTATTCTGTCAAAGCCAACCTCAAGGATAAAAAGGCATGTTTCGCACAGTAAATATAAAAGAGTGCGCTAATTAACCAGCGACCTTAATCCTTCTTAAAAAATACATAGCGTCTGCCCTCAATATTCACAGAAGCCGATTTTATTCCAAATACACTGTCAATATCCCCCGTATCCAAAAGCCTTTCAGGTGAGCCAGAAAAAATCCTCTTTCCTTTATTCATTAAAATAATCTCATCAGAGATCTGTACAGCACTATTTATATCGTGAAGAACCACAACAATTGTTTTCCCTTCACCCTTCAGCTCATCTATAAGCTTTAGAAATTCCAACTGATAGGAAATATCCAAGTAGGTAGTCGGCTCGTCAAGAAGCAAAACCTCTGAGGACTGAGCTAAAGCCATAGCCAAAAATGCCTTTTGGCACTCTCCGCCGGATAGCTGGCTTAGCAGCTTATGCCTAAGTTTCCAAACACCTGCTCTAACCATAGCTTCTCTTGCTACATCCACATCCTCCTCCGACTGCCTTCTGGGAAAACCCATATAGGGAAAACGTCCGTGCAGCACGAGACTCTCCACAGTTATTGAGGGTACATCTCTCCATTGCTTAAGGTATGACACCTTCTGGGCAAAGCTTTTAAGCGGAATATCATTAATAGGCTTGCCGCTAAGCAAAATCTCTCCTTGTGAATAATTTAGCTGCTTTGCCAAGCACTTAAGCAAGGTGGACTTTCCGCAGCCGTTCGGCCCAATTATTGAGGTAATAGTCCCCTTTGTAATTTCAAAGGTTATATCCTTAATTATTGATTCCTTATCATAACCAGCAAAAAGACCACTTACCTTAATCAAGAGCAGCCCTCCTTCTTCGGCTTAAAACCAAATAAATAAAAAATGGGCTGCCTATTAAGGACATAATAATCCCCACCGGCAGTTCAAAAGGAATAAACAGCACCCTAGCCAAAATATCACAGCCAAGACAAAAGGCTCCGCCAATAATTGCCGACAGCGGCAAAAGAAATTTATGGTCATAACCAATGATTAGCTTAGCCATATGCGGAACAATAAGCCCTACAAAACCAATTAGCCCCCCAAGGCTAATTGCGCTTCCTGCCAAAAGAGCAGCCACAACTAAAAAAATTCCTCTCACAAACCCTACTCGTAACCCCAATGACGCAGCTGTACTGTCCCCAAGTGAAAGAATATTCAAGTCCACACTCAATACAAAGGCAATAATTAATCCAATAATAATATAAGGCACCGAAAATTTAACATTAGACATTGTAACCCCAGAAAAGCTTCCTATTAAAAAATCAATACGGCTAACCTTTGCCTCGGGGACTAAGGTAATAATTGTATCGGTAAATGCCGAAAGCAGACTAGACACCGCTATGCCTGACAAAACAATAGCAAGCTTAGATGCCCCCGTCCTCTTAGCAATCAAATAAACAAGCACAACCGCACACAGCGCCCCCAAAAATGCCGCAGCCGGAGCAAGTGCCACATATGCAGAAAATAATGCCGCAACAATTATCATAAAAAGCCCCGAGCCGGCATTGACACCAATAATACTAGGGCTGCACATAGGATTATTAAGCACCGCTTGCAAAATAGCCCCTGACATGGAAAGTGCAGCACCAGCCAAAACAGCAGCCAGCGTTCTTGGCAAGCGAACAAAATAAAAAATCTGACTAGCCTTCCCTTCTGCGCCTACTCCCCAAATAATACTCCAAAGCTGTGAAATGGGTATGTTTACCGCCCCAACACATATGCTTATTAAAAACAATCCAACCAAAACAGCAAAAGCACCGACCAAAATCAGTGCTTTTGCTGTTTTTTCGTTTTTACCTATATAAAATCTTTTCCAAATATTCATAGCTTTCACCCCATCGTGCGTTTGGCTTATACTGGAACAAATCCTTGGGCAAAACATAGTAATGATTGTTTTTTACGGCAGACAGATTATTCCACGCCGGATTTGACATTATACCCTTTTCAAGAGTTTCCATAGCCTTACCCACGTCCCCCATGGTAACTACAAAAATAAAATCGGGGTCTTCATCAATAATAGTCTCCATGCTTAAATCTTCAAGAAGGCTTTCATGTCTCGAAGCAATGTTGTCTGTATTTAAGTCCTTAAGCATTATTCCAACTAAGTGGTCTTCCTTTAAAGCCCTGGCTTTAGTCGCCATACTTCTAATTAGCAGAACCTTTGGTTTTTCTCCGGTCTTTGGGAGACTGTCCATAATTCCTTTAATCTGACTATTAACACTTTCACCGAATTTCTTATATAAATCTTCTCGTCCGGTGATTTCAGTAAAGATTTTCAGCATGGAAAGATAATCTAAGTAGCTGTCCTCCTTAAAAAAGGCACAAGTAACCCCAGCTGTATTAAATGTTTCAAGTAGCTTAGTATGTGATTCAATGTCAGTAGAAAGCAAAATAAAATCCGGCTCAAGGCTTAAAATCTTTTCCAAGCTCGGATCCTTTACGGTTCCAATTACTTCCACATCATCAGAAAGTGACAGCTTTCTCTCCGACACAGCGTCCTCTGTAACTCCAGCCAAGCTTCCTCCAGCCAAAATCCACATTTCAGCGTAAGAACCCATGAGAGAAACTACCTTCTTAGGCTGCTCCTTAAGCGTCACTGTATGCTGTGCGCTATCAGTAAATTCGTAGTAAGCCCCTTTTTCAGCAGTAGGCTGAACATTTTTGCTGCAGGCGGTAAGCATTACTGCTAGTACACCTATTAAAAAAACTCTTAACATATTTTCACCCTGTCTTTAATTTAAGATTTGTAGTAATTTTGCCACATAGTTATTATTAAGTAAAATATATATTATTTATTTATATTATAGTAAAACCCCTATGGTAAATATAAATAATATGTATTTTACATTATATATAAATAGTAATAAGATAAAACAAAAATTAGAAAGGTGGATTTTTATGGGCTATAGCTTAAGCACACAGGATGCCAATCAATTATTTGAAAGGCTTTCCGCAGAATATGAAATCTATGCTCCAAAGCGCTTTCCAAAGCAAGGCCGTTATTCTGACACGGATCTCATTAGGTATGATAAAGTTAGTACCCTAGAGGAAATAGTAACAGACGAAAAGTCTGACTACTCAGCTAAAGAAGTGCTTACCCCTATCACACAAACAATTTTTTATTTTACAGAGGATGAATATAGAGAGAGCAAGGCTGTTAACAAAAAAATACTTGTATTCCTTCGTCCCTGCGACATAAACGCATTTGAGCACCAAGACAAAATTTACATAGAAAATGGCTGTGCCGATACTTTTTATAAGCGTATGAGAGATAAAGTACGCTTTGTTATGATGGAGTGTACAAAGGGCTGGGATACATGCGTCTGCGTTTCCATGGGTTCAAATAAGGCAGAGGAATACAGCGCTGCCGTTCGTTTTTCTCAAGATGGCTTGCTAATTGAGGTTAAGGACAAGGAGCTTGAGGGTTATTTTGACGGCTTTGTCGCTAAGGATTTCACCCCTGAGTTTATTGAAAAGAATGATTTCACCCTTACAATACCAGAAATTCCAAACAAGGACGTGCTTAACAAGCTTAAAAATCACAGCGTTTGGGATGAATACAACGACCGTTGCATAAGCTGCGGCGCTTGTACAGTTGCTTGCAGTACATGTACCTGCTTCACCACCACAGACAAGGTTTACAGTGAAAATTCCAACGCCGGAGAACGTCGCAGAGTTTCTGCTTCCTGTCAGGTAGCTGGCTTTGATGCTATGGCTGGTCAAAAAGGTTTCCGTACAACTGCTGCCCAACGTATGAGATATAAAGTGTTGCACAAGGTTCATGACTATAAGGCTCGTTATAAAGACTTCCATATGTGCGTAGGCTGTGGCAGGTGTACCTCTCATTGTCCAAAATTTATAGCTTTCCCTGCAACAATAGAAAAAATGGGCGCTGCAATTAAAGAAATTTGTGAGCAGCAATAAAAATCGCTGATTTAAGGAGGAGAAAACATGAGTAACCCCGTAAAACCTACACCAAGAAAAATTTTGGATGTTCGCACGGAAAACGATTTGGAGTTTACTATAAGAGTATCAACTGACGTATTGCCCCAACATGGCCAATTTTTTCAGCTTTCAATCCCCCGTATAGGTGAGGCTCCTATTTCTGTTAGCGCCTTTGGGGAAGACTGGCTGGAGTTTACTATTCGTGACGTTGGCAAGGTAACAGGCACAATTAATGGCTTGAAGAAAGGCGACGAGCTTTTCCTAAGAGGGCCATACGGCAAGGGCTGGCCTGTAGACAATTTCAAAGGAAAAAATCTAGTTGTTATTACCGGCGGTACAGGACTTGCACCTGTAAAAAGCTTACTTAATCATTACTGCGAAAACGCTGGCGAGGTAGCAAGCCTTCACCTTGTTAGTGGCTTCAAAAATGCCGAAGGAATATTATTCAAAAGCTCACTTGATACTTGGAAGAATAGCTTTTCTACTATATATACCCTTGACAATGAAACAGCTCCGGGCTTTGAAACAGGCTTGGTAACTAAGCATGTTGAAAAGATTCCTTATTCAAGCTTTGGCGAGAATTATGAAGTAATTGTTGTAGGACCTCCTATGATGATGCACTTTACCGCTTTGGAATGCTTGAAGAACGGTATTCCCGAGGATAAGATTTGGGTTTCCTTTGAACGCAAAATGTCCTGTGCTATTGGAAAATGCGGACATTGCCGCATTGACGAAACCTACGTTTGCTTAGAAGGCCCCGTTTTCAATTATACAGTAGCCAAGGGCTTGCTAGATTAAGGAGGGTTAACATGAATCACGATATTAATATAAAGAAGCTTCAAAGAAATTGCTGGAGACAATCAAAGGTTCCCGGTGAGTTTATGCTACAAATGCGTGTGCCCGGCTCCTTAATCGATGCCAAATACTTAGAGGTTGTTCAGCATATTGCTACAACCTGGGGAGACGGCAGCTTTCATATCGGTATGAGACACACCCTTAACGTTAGCGGTGTAAAATATGAAAACATTCCAAAGGTTAACAAATATATTGATAACTACATAAAAGCTGTTGAATGTGATATGTGTAACGTGGAAATGGATACAACTGACGGCTACCCTACTATCGGTGCCCGTAATATTATGGCGTGTATCGGTAACAGACACTGTACCTTTGCCAACTACAACACACAGGAATTGGCACGCAAGATTGAGCCGCTTATTTTCCCTAGCCACTATCATATTAAAACGGCGTTAGCTGGCTGCCCAAATGACTGCGGTAAGGCACACTTCAATGATTTCGGTATTGTAGGTATTGCTCAAATGCAATACAACTACGACCGTTGTATCGGCTGTAACACCTGTGTTGAGGCTTGTAAAAAACATGCTACTGGCGTACTTTCTCTTACAGAGGACAACAAAGTTGATAAGGATTCCTGCTGCTGTGTTGGCTGTGCCGAATGTGCACAGGTTTGCCCAACAGGCGCTTGGGTTCGTAAGCCTACCAAATTCTACCGTATTTTAATCGGCGGCAGAACAGGCAAGCAATATCCAAGAATGGGTAAGACATTTATTAACTGGGCAACTGAAGAAGTTGTACTTGCCATTTATAAGAACTGGCCAAAATTCTCTGCTTGGGTACTTAATAATAAGCCACTTTATATGCACGGTGGACATTTAATTGATATGGCTGGCTACGAAAAATTCAAGGAGCTTATTTTGGAAGGTGTTAACCTAAATCCAGAAGCTACAGTAGCTACACGTATTTTATGGACTGAAACTGAATACAGAGCGCAAATTAATGTTAAGCCATTGAGCCAGCACCCTAAAGTTGGTCCTGATAGATAATTTCCTTTTGAAATAAAAAAACAGCGGTCGCGAAAGCGCCCTGCTGTTTTTTTATTTGAAATAATTTTATTACTAAGGTATTATCATATATAAGAATTTATAAAAGGAGCAATCCTATGACACTTCGCAGCTTGGAAATTTTTGTGGCGGTGGTTAAGCATGGCAAAATGAGCGAGGCTTCAAATGAACTGCATATATCTCAGCCTACCATAAGCCAAGCAGTAGACCAGCTTGAAAAGGAATACGGGGTAAAGCTTTTTGACAGACTTTCAAAGAAGCTGTATTTGACTGATGCCGGTCGTCAGCTGCTTAGCTATGCACAAAGTATTTTGGCATTGGCTAGTGAGATGGAAAAATCTATGGCTAGTCTGTCGGTGCACAAAACAATTCAGCTTGGGGGTACAATTACCGTTGGTAAGTGTGTCTTGGTTGACATTGTAAAGGAATTTGAGGCTCTTTATCCTAATGTCAAAATACATGTAACCATTGACAATACCCAGACGATTGAGCATCTGCTCCTACACAGCCAGCTTGATTTAGCCTTGGTTGAGGGTATAGTCAAAAGTAAGGAGCTGATTGCAGCGTCTGCCATAGATGACAAGCTAGTCCTTGTATCTCACCCCACCCATGAGCTGGCTAAACAGAAATTGGTTTGTATCAACGAGCTTGAAAGTCAGCCATTTGTGTTGAGGGAGCAAGGCAGCGGTACTAGAGAAGCCTTTGAAAAGGAGCTTGAAAGACATGGGGTTGCTATTGAGGTAAAGTGGAACTGCCACGGGTATGATTCTATTTTGGAGGCGGTACAGGCCAACCAAGGGCTTACCGTTATATCCGAGAAGATTGTAAAGCCCTATGTAGAGGATAAAAAACTTAAGGTTATCACCTTACAGGACGCAGAAGGCAATAATGTTAAACTGAATAGGAATTTCAGCTTGGTCTACCATAAGACAAAAATTATTTCTGGTTCCTTGAATAATTTAATAGAGCTTATTTTGAAAGCATAATAAAATGGGCTGCAGCATTACGAAATTTATTTTTCGTATGCTGCCGCCCATTTTAATTTTCCTCCAAAGTGCTTGAACGGGTTTTTAAAATATTTAGCTGATAATAAATAGGGTGAAGATAAAGCTTTGTATAGTCAAAAACCTCATCATTCTCCAGAAGAGTGGTATTATGAATTTTTATAATAGGATAATTGGCCTCACATCCAAGCTGCTCTGATATATATTGGCTTGCCAAAATAGCCACTATATGCTGGTTTCCGTAATTAATAAACATGCCGTTTGCCTTTGCATACTCATACTTTGAAGCTTTGAGTGCTTCTATGGACAGCTTAGAGTGTCTGCTTACGGCCAAGTAGGTTTTTTCAAACATAAAAGGCTGATTATCTGCAAGACGCAGCCTCTCCACATAAAAAATACTATCCCCCTCCCCTATTCTTAAAATTTTTGCAATGCTACCGTCAGCTTTTTCCATGGCAAATTTTCTTATTTCAGTGGAAGGAGTTTTTCCAATTGCTTGCATTTCCTCAGAAAAGCTTTTGAGCATGGTAGTCCTTTGGGTAGTTTTGTTTTTGGCAACAAAGGTGCCGCTGCCTTGGTTACGGTATAAAAAGCCCTTTGTAACCATATTGTTCGTGGCTTGGCGCACAGTAACTCTGGAGGCACTGTACATTTCACATAGCTTAGCCTC
>CAYWBF010000058.1:0-10685 GCA_964456085.1 uncultured Eubacteriales bacterium | reverse complement strand
AGGACTTAAAGGATAAGGTAGAGTTGTCGGGTAAATTTTGTATGGGAAACTGCGTTAATGGGGTTTGTGTTACATTAAACGGTGAGCTGTTTTCTCTTAAGCCTGAAACTACTAAGGATTTTTTCGAGACAGAGGTTGTTGCGAAGCTTTAAGCAAAGGATTTGGTAAATCATGACAGAGTATATTAGGCTTAAAAAGTCAAACTGCAAAAACTGCTACAAATGCATTCGCAGCTGCCCGGTGAAATCCATACGCTTTTCCGGAAACCAAGCGCATATTGTGGAGGACGAGTGTATTTTGTGTGGGGAGTGCTTTGTTGTATGTCCCCAGGACGCAAAATTTATAAGAAATGATTTGGAAAAGGCGAAGCTGCTTATATCCGGCGATGAAAAGGTAGTAGCAAGCATCGCCCCCTCCTTTGTGGTAAATTACCCTAATGCAACTATTCAAGCAATGGAAGCGGCACTAAAGAAGCTTGGCTTCTACGGCGCTGAGGAAACGGCTGTTGGCGCTACCATTGTAAAAAAGGAATATGAAAAAATGGTTCGTGAGGGCAAGGATAAGGTTATTATTTCCTCATGCTGCCATTCTGTTAACCTACTGCTACAAAAATACTACCCCGAAGCTTTAAGATACCTTGCACCTGTTGTTTCGCCTATGCAGGCTCACTGCGAAAGTATTAAGGAGCGTATTGACGGGGCAAAAACTATTTTTATCGGCCCTTGCATATCAAAAAAAGCCGAGGCAGAAAAATACCCAGGCGCTGTGGATTGTGTTTTAACCTTTGAGGAGCTTACCCAGTGGCTTAAGGAGGAGGGTGTGGAAATTGAAACCTCACCTATTGAAAAGGAGCCTAACACAAAAGCAAGACTGTTCCCTACATCCGGCGGAATTTTAAAAACAATGGATTGCACTAGTGAGACTTACAGCTATGTTACTGTAGACGGAGTGGATAACTGTATAGCTGCAATAACGGATTTACTGGCTGGCAAGCTGGAAAACTGCTTTATTGAAATGTCTGCCTGTAAGGGAAGCTGTATAGGAGGCCCAGTAATGAGCAGAGGTTATCACCCCATCACTGACTTCCTTACCGTAAACAACTACGCAGGTAAGGAGGATTTTATCTCCCCTACCCCAGAAAGCCATAAGCTAAAACGCAGCCACCACTTTATTGGCCTACAAAGAAAAATCCCCGGCGAAAGGGATATAGATGATATTTTAAGAAAAATGGGCAAAACAAAGCCCGAGCACAAACTTAACTGCGGCACCTGTGGCTACAATACATGCCGTGACAAGGCTATAGCTGTTTTTCAAGGAAAAGCAGATTTAACCATGTGTCTGCCATTCCTTAAGGATAAGGCAGAATCCTTCTCGGACAATATAATAAGGAACACCCCCAACGGCATTATTGTAATAAACGAAGCCTTTGAGGTGCAGCAGATTAACGAGTCTGCTTTGAAGCTGATGAATATTCGCTCTGCCTCTGATGTCCTTGGAGAGCAGGTCATTAGAATCCTTGACCCTAAGGATTTCTTTGAGGTGTTGGACACAGGCAGGGATATTCACAACCGCAGGGTTTATCTTGCAGAGTACAGCATATATGTCGAGCAAACTATACTATATGACAAGGATTTCCGTATATTCATATACATAATGAGGGACGTAACAGAGCGAGAAACAGAGCGCGAGCAAAAAGAAAGGCTTAGCCGCCAAACAATGGAAATAGCGGACCAGGTAGCCGAAAAGCAAATGCGTGTAGTACAGGAGATTGCGTATTTGCTGGGAGAAACTACAGCGGAAACCAAAATAGCCATGACCAAGCTGAAGGAGTCCTTACGATATGAATAATCTTTGTACGGATATAGGCTTCCATAGCCTAAATAAGCATGGAGAGCAGCTTTGCGGCGATAGGGTCGAGGTGGTTAATTCTGACGAAAACTCTATAGTGGCTGTACTTGCAGACGGACTGGGCAGCGGTGTAAAGGCCAGTATTCTGGCGACCCTTACGGCAAAAATCATTTCAACCATGATGGCACAAAACATGGCGGTGGAGGACTGTATTTCCACTGTAGCGGCAACGCTGCCCGTTTGCTCGTTGCGTGGCGTGGCTTACTCTACCTTTAGTATAATACGTATTCTTGGTGGAGAGATAGCAGAGGTTATCCAGTACGACAATCCCCATGTAATACTTATACGCAACGGAAAGCATCTGGAATTTCCCAAAAACTCATTTGTTATAGACAACAAAACCATTTATGTATCAAAAATCCCCATTCAGGAAAACGACGTTTTTATTACAATGAGCGACGGAGCTGTACACGCCGGAGTTGGGCAGAGTCTAAATTTTGGCTGGCTGCGTGAGGATATTATAAAATTCATGGAGGCTATGTACGATGCAGGCTTTACTGCAAAAACGCTGACAACCGTTTTGCTGGACAAATGTAACAGCCTATACGGAGGCAAGCCCGGTGATGACACCACTGTTTGTACTATAAAAATACGAGGCCGTGTACCTATGAACCTTCTTATGGGGCCGCCCACAAATATGTCCGACGTATCAAAGATGATGGCACTGTTTTTTAGCAAGCAGGGCAAGCATATTGTATGCGGCGGCACAACCTCCTCCTTGGCCGCAGAATATTTGGGCAAGGAGGTTATACCAGAAATAAAATACATAGACCCAGAAATACCGCCTATAGCGAAAGTTGATGGAATAGACTTGGTAACAGAGGGCGTTATCACCTTCAGCAAGGTGTTGTCCTATGCCCAAAATTATATTGAGGATAATGGACGCTACGAGGAATGGAATTTTAAAAAGGACGGGGCTTCCTTAATTGCACGGCTTTTATTTGAGGAAGCCACCGATATTAATTTCTTTGTGGGTAAGGCTGTTAACCCGGCACATCAAAACCCAGAGCTTCCTATTAATTTTAACATAAAGATGCGGCTGGTTGAGGAGCTTTCCGAGTGTCTTAAAAAAATGGGCAAGCGGATTAAGGTAAGCTATTTTTAATCCTTTAAATTTATTGTAACGGCAATATCCTCCAGCAATTCTATCTCCTCAAATTTAACCACACCGATTTTTGTGATGCTGTTTATTTTTTCTTGGGAAATTTTTGAGCCCTTTTCGGTTTCCTTGTTTGTGTATGTGGCTCTGTCATATACAAAATCTAGGTAGCCCCCTGTATAAATGCTTTCGTTTTTATCATTATAGAAGAAAAACGAATAGTTAAATGGAAGAATACCTTCGTAGTAGTAATCTACCTTGATTTGCTCCGGAGTAATTTCTGTGTTTGTTACTACCACCTCTGCGGTGCTGTTCACCTTAAATCTAATTGGAAGGTTATCTAAGCTGTATATTATTACTCTTTCTTCAAGACTAGCGGCAGGATTTGGATCTGGGAGAAATTTGAAAGGCACAAGCTTAATATAACTTGTGTCTGGACGTGCCTTTAAAAATTCAAAGATGTTTGTTGCGGTACCGTCCCTATTTGAACCGTGGCCCTTGTCCAGCACATCTAAAATCCTTCCGAAATTGTCTATAAGAGCAAAGCTTGTAAAGACAGGGGGTGAATCTAGGTTATCATTCTTTTTATAACCTCTTACCTTTTGGCTAAGGACGATATTATTTCCTGATGGAGCTATGACTAACTTGTCAACAGTTAAATCCACTGTACAGTCTAACGCTTCAATCGGAATAGAAAAGGCAGTGCCGGGGTTAACCACCACTGAGGCTTCTGTAGAGTTCTTCTCCACATCAAAGCTTAGGTTCCAGCTTCCTTCTTTGTTAAAAATGCTTTCAGTTCCTATGTCAACAAGCCAGCTATCACCGCTTAAGTCTAGGGCAGCAACGCTTAAGCGGTGCAGCCCTTTAATAGTGTAATCATCAATGAAGTATGCTTCATCTTCAAACGCACCGTTTGTTTTATAAACCTTTTGACCGTTAATGGCACACTTAAAAAATGGTGCAGTAAATTCTGCTGTCCAGTGGTTGCTGTCCACCTTATTTATTATTTCATCAGATTTAATGGTATAGAAAACGTTTAAAGTGCTTTCGTCCATTGACACCTCATCAATTGTAAGGCTTATGCCGTTGTCTGTTACCTGCTTTTCTACCTTTTCGCTGCTGGCTACAATATAGTCTCTTTCTGACTGGTATTTGGAGTCCTCTTTTTCTGTGAAGTAGGAAATTATACTGTTTACAGCGGCACTAATTGAAGGGATATTAAAGGATAGCCCAAGACCGCATATGCATATGACCACAGCAGCAGCCTTGATTAGACTGCGCTTAATATGATTTTTACTGCTTCTCATTTCAAGCTTTGCTTGCTTAATGCCTGCTATAGATTTTGACGACAAGCTATGGGGTATTTCTATTTTCTCCATTTCGTGCGAAATCTTATTTAATTTATCCATTAGCCACAGCCTCCCTTTCAGTTTCCTGTATATGCTCCAATTTTAGCTTTTTTATAGCCTTGTAAAGAATTGTTTTTGCGGTGCCTATAGGTATATTCAGAACTCTGCTGATTTTTTCAAAGGTATAATCATAATAATATTTTAATATTACTACGTTTTTTTCATCCACCCTTAGATTGGTGAGCATCTGCAGAAAATCAAGCTCCGAGTCATATAGCGCTTGAACTTGGTATTCATTTTCTTCAATATCCTCAACTAATACTATTTTTTTGTTTTTTCTAAGGCTGTCTATAGCACAGGAGATACATATTTTTACAAGCCAGGACTGGAAAAATTCCGGATTGTTTAATTTTTGCAGTGCCTTAAAGGAACGGTATGCCGTTTCCTGAATTATATCAAGGGTGTCATTTTCGTTTCGCACATAAATAAAAGCTGTTCTGTAAAGCTGCTTCTCGTAGCGCTGAAATAGCAGTATGTAAGCGTCGTCGTCACCCTTCTGCGCTTTTTTGACCAACTCTATTTCGTACTTGGTCATTTAATCACCTCTAATTTATTAGTTTTAGCTCCGGAGCCTTCATTATATTAGACGGAGTAGAAATAAATTTGGCTTTATTTTTAATTATTATTTTTATTCAGCCTTAAATTAGGCTGTAGTTTAGCAAAAGGGGCATAGCAAATATGCGAAAATTCGATACAAAGGTTCAAAAGTTAAAATATAATGTATTACAGGAGGTTGCTCGGCTTGCCTTCGATGACAAGCTGCTGGAAGGGATACACGATATTCCAAAGACTATCGTCCAAGGTAACAAGCCCACCATGCGATGCTGTGTGTACAAGGAAAGGGCTATTGTAGCAGAGAGAGTAAAACTTGCTGTTTGCGAAAATAAAAGCAACCCTAACGTCATTCAGGTAATTGACATTGCCTGTGATGAGTGCCCTGTAGGAGGATATGAGGTTACGGCTGCTTGCAGGGGGTGTATTGCACACCGATGCGAGGAGGTATGCAAGAAGGGTGCTATTTATTTCGACCATAACCAAAAGGCTCACATAGATAAATCCAAATGTGTAGAATGTGGCTTGTGCGCCAAGGTTTGCCCTTACAGTGCAATCAACAACTTCAAGCGTCCCTGCGAAAATGCTTGCAAAATCAAGGCTATTTCTATGAATGAGGAAAAAGCTGCATATATTGACAATGACAAGTGTATTGCCTGTGGTGCATGTGTTTATCAATGCCCATTTGGGGCGATTATGGATAGATCCTTTATACTTAACGTCATTGACCTAATTAAAAAAAGCGAGAACAATACTCGCTATAAGCTTTACGCTGTAGTTGCACCGTCCATTTCCAGTCAGTTTACATATGCAAAGCTGGGGCAGGTAATTTCCGGTATAAAGCAGCTAGGGTTCTTTCATGTGGTTGAAGCGGCGCTCGGTGCAGATATGGTGGCGTTTACCGAAGCTAGGGAGCTTTATGAAAAGGGATTTTTAACAAGCTCTTGCTGCCCTGCATTTGTGGACTACGTTAGAAAAGAGTTCCCAGACCTAGCTAAGCACATCTCCCATAATCTTTCTCCAATGGCTACCATTGCAAAATATATAAAGGAAACCGACCCAGAGGCGCAGATTATTTTTATTGGTCCATGTACTGCAAAAAAACAGGAGTTCCAGAAAAAAGAGGTACGCCCTTATGTGGACAGTGTTATAACCTTTGAGGAGCTGGCGGCTTTGTTTAGCAGTAGGAACATAGACATAACATCTCTTGATGAGGATGTTTTGGATAACGCCTCCTATTTCGGCAGAATTTTTGCAAGAAGCGGCGGACTTGCAGAGGCGGTCAAGCAGGGACTTAAGGAACAGGGTATCCAAGATTTTGAATATAATCCTATTTCCTGCGATGGCATTGAAGCATGCCGCATGGCGTTACTTAGAGCCTCAAAAAATGCACTTCCCAATAATTTTATTGAAGGTATGGCATGTTCCGGAGGCTGTATTGGTGGTGCCGGTTGCCTTACCCATGGTGAGAAGGATAAAAAGCAGGTTGACGTGTATGGCATGGAGGCTTACGAAAAGAGCATTTCTGATGCAATTGCGGTGTATACTTCTGTTTAGCGATTTAAAATAACGAGCATGACTCTTAATATAAAGAAGGGTACGTTTACAATTTTGTAAGCGTACCCTTTTTCGATTCCTAAAATATTTCCAAAATATCAATACCCCCAATCGCTCATAATAATTTTATTAAATGAGTAAAAGGACGAGAGCAAATGAAATTTCAAAGCGTTTATTACGAACCAAAAGTATTGGAGTACCAGTTGGGTAAAGAATTATACGAAAAGTACAAGGACTTACAATGGATACCCATTGAAAGCCATAATAAAATAGAAGAAATGCAAAAAAAGCAAAACTCCGAATTTGCCAAAATGAAGCAAAACCTAATAATAGGGACACGCAAGACCCATAAATACGTGGAAAACAAAAAAATCTCCGATTATTTGGTGCCTTACACCTCCTCGGGGTGTACTGCCATGTGCCTTTACTGCTACTTGGTTTGCAACTATAACAAATGCTCATACCTACGGCTGTTTGTTAATAGGGAGGAAATGCTCCAAAGGCTAATAAAAAATTCCAACGTGAGCCAAAAGGAATATACCTACGAAATAGGCAGTAACAGTGACCTTATACTTGAAAACACCATTACGGGAAATTTGGAATGGACTATAGCGAATTTTGCCAACAGCAAAAAAGGCTATATAACCTTTCCCACAAAATTTCATATGGTGGAATCTCTGCTTACCCTTGATCATAAGGGCAAGGCTATTTTCCGCATGAGCGTAAACCCCGACGAAATAATCCGCAAGGTTGAGCTTGGCACGTCGCCCTTGGAGCAGCGCATAAAAGCTGCAAACCAAATGTGTGATGCCGGATACCCAACAGGGATTTTAATAGCGCCGGTGGTGCTTTTGGATAATTGGAGGGAGCTGTATACCCAACTTCTGAGTAAGCTCTCCCAAATGCTGACCCCAAAAGCAAAGCAACAGCTTTTTATAGAAATAATTTTTATGACCTATAGCTACATCCATCGTGCAATAAATAATGATGCCTTTCCAAACGCCGTGGAGTTGTACAGCAACGAGATTATGACAGGGAGAGGCAGAGGAAAATACTGCTATAAAAATGAGCCTCGACTAGAGGCCGAGGCTTTTTTACAGGAAAATATTTCAAAATATCTTGATGAAGCAAAAATCGTCTATTTTTCTTAAGCTATTTACCCCTAGTATCTGGAGCTGTAATAGAATTGCCGTCAGTTTTAATTATAATAGTGCCCATTTCGTCAGTTCTGTATGTAGTAATATTGTTTGATGCCAGTCTTTTAAGTATTTTCTGGGTGGGGTGACCATAGGTGTTATCTTTGCCGCACATAATCACCGCATATTTAGGACTTACAGCCTTCAAAAAGTTCTCCCCTGTGCTTGTTTTGCTCCCATGATGTCCTAGCTTTAGCACATCAGCGCTTATATCGAAGTCCTTTGAGAGAATTTCATTTTCAGAGATTTCCTCTGCGTCTCCCGTGAATAGGAAAGAGGTTTGTCCGTACTCTATTTTTATAACAGCCGAATAATTGTTAAGCTCATCATATTCCTTTGAGTTTGGGGCAACAACGGTAAACGCAAGCTCGCCAATAGTAAAGCTGTCGCCGCCCTTTGCCTTAGTGGCCTTAAGCCCCTTCTCCATAATTGCGTCCACAAGCCTTTCATAGGTAGCGGAGGTATGTACTACATCAGGCATAATTAGCTTTTCTATTTCAAAATCCGAAACAATTCTGTCCATTGACCCAATGTGGTCTGAATGAGGGTGGGTTGCTACACACAGTGCAAGGTTTTTAACACCGTTGTCCTTTAAATATTTTTTTAGTGCGGGATAATTCTTACTCTCACCTGTGTCAATAAGAGCATCTCCATGGGGAGAGCGTATCAATATAGAATCCCCCTGCCCTACATCTATAAAATGAACCTCCACAGAATCCATTGAAGGTGGTGGGGTAACATCCTCAAGAAAGTAACAGCCAGTAAATAAAAAAGCAAGCGCACATAAAAGAGAGAGCAGTTGTAAATATTTTTTATGCATTGACGTTCCCTTTCATTTCCTTAATTATAAGCTTGTCCATTTCTCTGCTGTATTTAAGCACCATTTTGTGAGTCATATCAAAATTATATGTAACAATGGCCTTATTAAGCTTTTCTCTGTAAAACTCGATTTGCGACCTAAGTTGTGTATCCTTCATTTTTTCTCCTTAGAATTATATTTATAAGGCAAAGGAAGTAGATTAACCGGCACTTTCTTTGCCTTAAGTATTTTGCTCAGGGACTAAGGTATTGGGTGAGCTGTACTTCCACCACCCCCCCTAGCCTAATAAAGGTTTATTCAGCGACTAATTATCTTCTGCGGTATTTATATGAATAATATCCTCTGTTACGTTTGCTTTGCGACCGCATCATAGCAATTCTTATAAGAATACCAATTATAACAATGCTACCAATCCAGTAGGGTATTGCCTTTTTGGTTAGTATAACCTTTTTAATTGAATTTAAGTAATAATTCAAATCACTTTTAAAAGTTCTTTCCAAAACCTCACGCTCAGCCAGAAGCTTATCCTCAAAAATAACGTTGTCGTCTATAGAATAAGAAACCGTTCCTATTACTGCGTTAGCCTCAATAGGCGTATTAAGCATTAGGTTTTTGATTTTCCCTTTTTCGTCCTTGGCTATAAGCTCGTCATTATAGCTTACAGTCTTTTTTATCTTATTAGTGTCCTCGTTGCTTAAAAAATCAACAAATTCGTTGCTTGTTAAAACAGACAGCTCCTCCTCGTCGTCTAGCCTAGGGTTATAAATAGGCACTGCTTCAAGGATTATGCCTTTTTCCTGTATTGTTTTAAAACCAAAATTATCAAAGCCGTAGTCAAAAAGCTTTATAGCATCCTTCCATCTGCCGGAGCTGGGGGAGTTTGCCACAACAGCTACAAGCTTTACTCCGTCTTTTTCGGCTGATGCTGCAACACATGGCCCTGCCTCATCGGTTATACCTGTTTTAATACCTGTGGCGTATTCATAAAAAAATTCTCCCGGCATAATTAGGCTGTTATGAGTTTCCCATGTGTAGACCTGTGTGCTTAGGCTTTTGTCAGGACTTATACCGGCACCGTTTCCTTGGAAAACCTTTTCAAAGGCTACCTGCCTAATAATATCCTCATTCATTGCGGCACGGGAAAACAATGCCATGTCGTAAGCAGTTGAATAATGGTTAGGGTCATGGAAGCCGTGAGGATTAACAAAATTTGTGCCCGTAGCTCCTAGAGATTTTGCCTTCTCGTTCATTAAGGCGCAAAATTGCTTTTCCGCTTCCTCATAAGGTATATTTTCGTCACCTGTTATCTTTTTTATTACAGCAGCGGCTACTACATTGGCTGTTTCGTTACCCGAGGGTATGATTAGCCCTCTGATAATGTTTTCAAAAGTAAGCGCTTCACCTTTTCTATGGTGAGCAAGGCTGGAGCCTGCCGGCACAGCCTTAACCTCATCACCTGTGATAATAATATCTGATAAATCAAAATATGGCAGAGCCGTGATCGCCGTCAATATTTTCGTCATGCTTGCCGGATAAATCCGCTTTGTCTCGTTTTTACCAAACAAAACCTTACCCGTAGTTTGCTCCACCAAAATCGCAGACTGCGCCGCAATATTTACTGTAGCCCCGGATACATTAGAAAAATATGAACAGGAAATAACAAGGGCAAGCGCCATAGTAAAAAATCTCTTAGTTTTAATTTGTTTAAACATTTTTTCTACCTCTAAAGCTCTTCCGATACTGTAACAACCCTCATTCCACAGGTTACGTTATTAGTTTGAATTTTCAGCTCGTTGCCGCTGGCAATAATTCTGTTGCCGTTAATATAGTATCCGTTTTCGTTAATGCTGCCTGTACACTCCAGCGTTACATAAACGTCATAGCGGTCATTGAGCTTGGCTTTTACAGCTGTACCGTCAGTTTTTATAATTATGTCATAAGCATCAGTTACCTTTACATCAACTGCCTTGCCCAAAACCTGGGCAAATTTTTCATAAAACACGTCGTCCACATTAATTGCGCTCACGCTGTAATCTCTAATGCGCTCAACAACCATGGTAACGTAAAACTTTTTATTTGCATCAGAAATCTGATTAACCAAGGGTGAGGTCTTTTTTAAGGCAAAGCTAGCCGCAAGTCCCACT
>CAYWBF010000057.1:0-10850 GCA_964456085.1 uncultured Eubacteriales bacterium | reverse complement strand
AGTACCTCGTTCTTCTAAATACATACAGCTGATTCAAAATAAGCGATTGTATCAAAGCCATCACCAGCATGTATGGGCAGAACAGCTCCATTTCAGCGCTACACTCCATGCCGGTTAGCTCAGGGATTTTTTCCTTTGCCAGTTCAAATACTTTGTCTACAATTTGTGCCACAAGCTCCTTGTCTAAGTAATCCTCAAATATAGGACTGCCCACATATTCATAATCGTCCAGTACCTTGTCTACTAGGGGCTTTAGCAGCTTGCTTATTTTTGTGTAAAGCATCTCCATGAAATCAATATTGTCTACACTGGTGGCTATTGCTTGGGTGGCAACATAATTATTGATAAGCATTTTAAACCCTCCAACCTAATGCAATTACAGCATTGAAGATGTGCATTACTTTAATATATGCATTAAGCCGGAGGTGGGTGATATTACTTATTAATTAATGTAAGCTCGACGAAATTACAAAAACCGCAATTTCGTCGAACAAACGTGAAATTGCTTCGCAATTTAAGCCACTAAAGCGGCTTATTCGACTTCGTCGAAATCACGTTAATTTATTGTAATCTTCTTAAGCTTCCATATCTCCTGTGCGTACTGCTCAATGGTTCTGTCGCTGGAGAATTTGCCGCTCTTTGCTGTGTTTAGGACTGCCATTTCAGCCCACTTTGATTTGTTTTTGTAGGCTTCGCCTGCAAGCTTTTGGGCTTTTGCGTAGCTGTCGAAGTCCTTTAGAATAAAATATTCGTCCGGTCTGCTGCCGCCAATGCCGTTAAGGAGAGACTCGTATATATCACGGAAAAGGTCGTGGTTATCAGGGGATACACAGCCGTTAATAAGCATTGTCAACGCCATTCTTAGATTGTGGTTAATGTTATAAATATCCCATGGGGAGTAAGCACGGCTCTTTTGTAGGGCAATAACCTCCTCGGCCTTCATGCCGAAAATAAAGATATTGTCCTCGCCTACCTCCTCCAAAATCTCTACGTTTGCACCGTCGAGAGTACCTATGGTTATGGCGCCGTTAAGCATAAACTTCATGTTGCCAGTACCCGAGGCTTCCTTACTAGCTGTGGAAATCTGCTCGGAAAGATCTGCGGCAGGGATAAGCTTCTCAGCTAAGGACACCCTGTAGTTTTCCATAAACACTACCTTAATGTGCTTGCTTACTATTTCGTCATTGTTTACTAGGTCTGCTACGGCGTTAATAAGCTTAATAATAAGCTTTGCACGCCAGTAGCTTGCGGCAGCCTTTGCAGAGAAAATGAAGGTACGCTTTGGAATATCTATAGCTGGGTTCATTTTTATTTGGTTGTACATATCGAGAATATTAATTACGTTAAGAAGCTGGCGCTTGTATTCGTGAAGCCTTTTCACCTGAATGTCAAACATGGAATCAGGGTCTATGGAAATACCCATTAGCCCTCTAATATAGTTGGACATGTAAACCTTGTTGTCACGCTTAATCTGCATGAATTTTTCCTTGAAGGAAGCGTCCTTTGCATAAGGGGTCAGCCTATCAAGCTCTCCAAGGTCGGTAATCCAGCGGTCACCTATGGTATCGGTTATTAGGTTGGCAAGCATGCTGTTTGAGTAGGCAAGCCACCGTCTTTTGGTTATGCCGGTTGTTTTGTTGTTGAATTTTTCGGGATAGATATCGTAGAAGTCCTTAAGCTCCTGCATTTTGAGAATCTCAGTGTGAAGTGCGGCTACGCCGTTTATGGAGTGGCTGCCTACTATGGCTAGATATGCCATGCGGATTTGACCGTCGGCTACAATAGCCATATTTCTAATCTTTTCTGGGTTGTTGCCGAACATTTCTATTAAATGTCCGCAGAAACGTCTGTTTATTTCCTCAACAATCATATAGCACCGTGGCAGCAAGCGGCTGAACAGCTCAATAGGCCATTTTTCCAACGCCTCGGACATAATTGTATGGTTTGTGTAGGAGCAGCAGCCTCTTACCAAATCCCATGCGTCGTCCCACTCAAGCTCGTATTCGTCCAAAAGAATACGCATAAGCTCGCAAATTGTAACTGTAGGGTGGGTATCGTTAAGCTGGAACTGGACAAGCTCGGGCAGCTTACTGAAATTATCCCCGTGCATACTGTGGAATCTGGCGATAACCCTTTGAAGGGTAGCGCTTATGAAGAAATATTGTTGTTTTAATCTAAGCTCCTTGCCGGAGATATGGTCGTCGGCTGGGTATAGAACCTCGGAGAGTGTTCTGGCTAGTGTCTGTTCTTCAACAGCCTTGGAGTGGTTGCCTTGGTTAAAGGAAGCTAAGTCAAACTTGTTCTTGGCTTCGGCGTCCCAAAGGCGCAGGGTGTTTACTGTATTATTTCCGTAGCCTAAAATTGGGTAGTCGTAAGGTACTGCCATAACCGACTGGTAGTTTTCCTTGGTAAATTTAAGCTTGCCGTTTGGTTGAAGCACAGGCTTAACGGAGCCGCCAAACTTTATCTCTACAGAATACTCCGGACGCTTAACGCCCCAGAAGTCGCCATTTTCCAGCCAGTTATCCGGTTTTTCAACTTGATAGCCGTTTTCGATTTTTTGCTCAAAAATACCGTAGTGGTAGCGGATACCGCAGCCGTAGGCAGGGTAGTTAAGTGTTGAAAGTGAATCAAGGAAGCAAGCGGCAAGCCTTCCAAGGCCGCCGTTGCCAAGGCCGGGGTCACGCTCGGAGTCCTCTACCAAGTTGTAATCTATATTTAGCTCGTCAAGAACTTCTTTTACCTCGTTTAACATGGATAGGTTCAAAATCGCATTGCCCAAAAATCTACCCATTAAAAATTCCATAGAGAGGTAATAAACAACCTTAACGTCCTCTTTTGAGTAGGTATCGTGGGTTGCTATCCACTTATCAGTGACAATATCTCTTATGGTATATGCAAGTGCATGATAAATTTGTTCCGCTGAAGCGGTTTCTATGGTTTTTCTGTGGAGAGTTTTTACGTTTTCTTTAATACGTTGCTTAAGCTCATCTTTTGTCATGCCGCTTAAAATATTCATTATTTGCCTCCCTTAGAACCTTTAAAATTTTAAAATGCCAAGGCAAAAAAGGAAGATTTTACCTTTGCCTTGATTTTCACGAATTATAACATATTTTTGCACAATCATCAATCATTATTCATTGAATTGTTCCCAGGTTTATGCAGTTTGGTTTTAAGGATAAGACATTGGGGGAGAAAACCTTTTTTTCAACCGCAAAAAAAGGTTTTCTCCCCCAATGCCCTCACTTTCCCAAAAAAGCCGGGCATGGGGATTTTACATTTACTGGAGTAAATGTAGGGGTAAAAAAAACCGCCGTTGGTATGGGCGGTTTTTTTGGAGGGGCATGGCTATTCTCTTATTTTTTTCTCTCGTTTTAACCAGGATATCTTTTTTTGTATTTTTAATAGGCCGTAGGAGAGCAGGCTTAGTAATGTATTTTCGAGTGTTTTTTTGTCAAGCACATTTTTTGGTTAAGAGCCTTATTTTTTTATGACGATTTATATGTGTGATTTATTAGACACTTACAGTTGTATCCATAGAGCAATAAAAAAGGGGTACTTCAATTCATTTTGAAGTATCCCTTTTGTTTGGAGAAAATCTTTAGCGGCAATAAAGGTAAATAAATATTGTTGTTTTAACTCACAGCATAACATACTGTTTCAAAAAGACTGTATTCAGCCGGTTGATTTTCCTTATATTCGTTATAGTGCCTTATATATAGCTTATAATCGGGGTTAAGAGCTTTTATATATAAAGGCACCTCCCAAAAGTGCTCCAAAAGATGATATATACATACAGCAAGCTTAGGCTTACAGCTTGTTATTATGTTAACTGCTCCAGAAAGAGCCTTTAGTTCGGCACCCTCTACATCAAGCTTAATAAAGGTTGCTTCCTTTATAGTCCTGTCTAAGCTGTCAACAATGATTAATTCTGTTCCTTCATTACTTATATGTGCGCCTTCCGGTTGGTTTTCATTGCGAATAAACCGCAATTGTGCAAATTCGTCAGAAAGTCCTTTGTTGATGCATTCTACATTTTTAAGGCCACTAATATTATTCTTGGTAACAGCATAATTGGTTTTATCCGGTTCAAACAGAATAACCTTTTTGTACTTTTCTGAAACCACATGATTTATAAAGAACTTGGAGGTTTCACCGTCAAAAGCCCCGCCGTCTACAAAAACTTCTTCATGACTGAAATCCAAAAGCTCCCTATCAAAATACTGGGGATATTTTGGATTATAAGCGTAATTAACAAAGGAAAGGTCTTTTGTAATACGTGCAATAAGAATGTTTGCATAAACCTCTTTGGAACGTTCATCCACAAGCAAATCCATTACACTTATTACTTTATCTAGGTTGCTTTGTACAATTAAAGCAGGGTGTTGATTTTCACTAAAGACATTATAAACAGATAGGTAGTCTGAAATTATATTGGTAAAGCCATTAAGCCTTAACTGCTCTGTTATTTTATCCCTTGCCAAAAAACTCGTGGTGGCTACTATTACAGGAATTGACTTGTCCGAATCCGGTACTTCGCTAATACTCGACACGAGTATTCCGTTTTTAATTGTATTGTGAATTTTTATATTGTTGTCCAAAAAGTACTTTACTTCGTAATTGTTATCTTTTAGAAAGCTGCTTAGTTTAATTCCTGTTTCAGAAGCGCCAAAGATAATTGTATTTTTATAATTTTTTATCTCATTGCAACTGTCTTTTGTTATTTTTTCCAATTCCATTTCAAGATTTTCCAAAAGCTGTTTTATATGTGTAGCATAGGAATACTTATTCTTTATCAAAATATCTCCCCTAACCATTTTATTTTTGTGAATAAATCAAACCATTTAAATGTTCAAATATGTATAAATAGATTTGTTTTTTGCTGTATATATAAGTTTGAGATTAGTTGTTATTTGCAAAGCTATTTCATTGTGCTTGACATCTGTATATTCAAGGCCTGCAATATCATGGTTGGGTGAAGGATTAGATAATGAATATACTCTTACATTAATTATTTCACTAAAGGTTGAAGGAGATTCTACCTTAATTTTAGTATATCCAGAAATATTTCCTTTTACAACACCATTTTCATTTACTTCTGCAATTTCTGGATTTTCTGAAGTCCATGTATACAAATTGTTCTTAGAAATATCATCTCTAACGGATAACAATATTTCCTGCCCTGCTAATACACTTGGGGTTATTCTCTTATTTTTTTCTCTCGTTTTAACCATGATATCTTTTTTTGTATTTTTAATAGGCCGTAGGAGAGCAGGCTTATTAATAAGCCTGAAGTGAATACTAACCATGGCAGGAAGGAGTTTTTGGAAGCTATATAGTTTGCCAAGTTTAAGCAGAAGCTGGGTATATTAATCATAGTCACGGCGAAAATAAGAACCCGAATTCTTTTGTAGTGCCTAAGCTTGGAGTCAATATCGGAATAGATGTCAAAATCTCCGTCGCTGGATTTTTTCCTTAGGTAAATCCAGCGGAAATATGAGCCGAATTGTTCTACCCCGGCTTCTTCTAAAAAGCGAATATATGAGCGGCTCATGGGGTGTGAAGGCATATTGTCCAGCAGCTCTAGCCTGTAAGTATATTCTCCAGGCTCCCCCTCCCTAAATACATACCTGCAAAAGCTCACCCCTTCAAGATGCATACCTTTTGCAGACATTTCGTTTAGCCAAGCTTCTTCCTTTTCGTGCTCCCATGCCCAAAATACTTTGTATATAGTATGTGTCATTTTATGGCACCCCCTAAAATAGATTCTCCGTTATGTAGCAGTTCATGAAGTCGCTGTACCTCGTTTCTTAAAACTGTAATGCCGGTGTTTGTTATTTGATATTCTTTTTTTCTTGAATTGCTTTCTCCTGGAAGGGATTTTATCCAGCTTCGTTCCAGTAGTGTGGTGATTGCTCCGTATAGCGTGCCGGGGGCTAGGTTTACCCTACCATTGCTTAGGCGAGATACGTTTTGCATAATACCGTATCCGTGCATAGGCTGGATAAGTGATAGTAGAATATAGTAGACTGCTTCTGTTAAAGCGATATTTTCCATAGATTTCTCCTTATATCGATTGCTGATATTTCTATATACGTTATAACGGTTTGCGATATAATTATATCGGTTGGCGTTATAGTTGTCAAGTGGGAATATGAATGGAACAAAAATTTTTACTTGACAAAGCATGGTTACTGTTGTAACCTAAATACAGACTACAAAAGTAACCATAGGGGGAATTATATGAGAAATGATGTTTTAATAAAAATAGCGGAGTCAGAATTACATGTTTTACGCCTTTTGTGGAGCCAAGGCCGCCCCATGACCATGACGGAAATACGTAAGGCATTAATACAGTCCACAGGCTGGGACGGCTCTACAATAAAAACCTTGGTTTACCGGCTTGTTGAAAAAGGGGCGTTGTCTGCTGACAGGCAGCAAACGGCTTTGTATTCAACCCTTATTAGCGATGAGGAGTATAGCCAATATGCCACAGGCGTTTTGATTGACAAGCTATATGGGGGGAGTGCAAAAAACCTCGTTGCGGCGTTAGTCAATACAAATGCTCTAGGAGATGAGGATATTGCAGAGCTGAGAAGTATGTTCAAGGTAGGTGATTGATTTGCTTTCAAATACAATGAAGATGATTTTGTCTTTGTCTATTTCGGGTGGGGTTTTGGCTCTCGGCTTATTTGCTCTAAAGCCTGTGATTCGGAATAGGCTTTCTAAAAGGTTTCAATATTATGTTTGGCTGATTGTGTTGCTACGGCTTGTTCTTCCTTTATCTTTGGAATGGGATATAATGAGCACGCTGTTCACAGCTGTTCCGAAAAATGCGCCAGCTATACTTGTTCAGAATACATCTAGCACACAGCAAAGCAGTACCACACCCATAAATACCGTAATATTACAGCCGCAATCAACACAGCAACAGGAACCTCCCGTTTATCCTGAAAAAAATAGAGTTTCTGTTGATGTACCCCTCATAATATGGGGGATAGCGGCAGTTATTTTCCTTGCCTGGCATCTAGTAACCTATCTAAGATTTGCCATGCTCCTTTCAAAATCAAATATGGAGCCTTTACCAAATGAAGAGGAATTATTCCGTGCCATGTTGCCGCCAAGTAGGGTTACTCTATATCGTAATCCCTTGGCTAAGACACCGTTACTGCTAGGGATATATAAGCCTAAGCTAATTATCCCTAATAGGGAGTACAGCCAAATCCAGCTAAAAAATATTCTCCTTCACGAATTAACGCACCTAAGGCGTGGAGATGTTGTCATAAAGTGGTTAGCTACCATTGTCACCGCTGCTCACTGGTTTAACCCCATTATTTATTTCGTTCGACGTGAAATGAACAACGCTTGCGAGCTTTCCTGTGATGAGGCTGTTATAAGAGCCATGGATAAGCAAGACAAGCAAAGCTACGGGGATACACTTATTTCCGTGGTGGCTGAAAATCGTTATTCTATGGGTGTTTTTTCTACGACGATGTGTTCTGACAAAAATGAATTAAAAGAAAGGCTGGTGGCTATTATGGATTATAAAAGCAATACAAAGAGGGCGTTAAGGTCAGCGGCTTTATTTGTTGCGCTAACCCTGTGTGCTGCAATGCTGGGTGCATTTACAGGAGAAAAGCTAAAGATAATAAATAATCCCACTGAGTACAAAAAGTGGGAAGGCCGCACCATAACCTTGGACGAAATAAAAGAACTAGCCTCAAAAGGGGAAAAGCTTTCATTTGAAGATTTAAAGGAATTTCATGGGAATGAAGAAGCTCCGGCTCTAAGTAAGCAAACTACACTTTACTCTGTGGAGGAGGAGTACAGGTTAATTGTGGAGCCTTCCGAAGATGGCAATATAAAAAGAGTGGTACTTGAAAGTATATGGGAGCCGGAGGGGAAAGGTATTGATATTCGTACAGATAATTTAGCCACATTTCTTGAACGGACAGCCTACAGACCATATACCCAATCCTTGCTTGATACCCTTTTGAAATACAAAACCCCTTATGTGGGGGATAACAGTAAGGTAGCGAACATTGCTTCCCAACTGCCTGTACTCGACAGAAGATTAAAGTACGACCATATTGAACTGCAAACAACTACAGAACCATACAGTATAACTATTTTTTATGTGCCCATTAATAATGAGGTAAGCTTTACCCAGGATTATTTTAGTCCGGGGGGTAGTCAGCTTTTCAAACGATTTACAAATAATTCATTGTTGTTATTCAGCCTTATCGACAATCTTACCGACGTTTATATAGCAGTAAGCTTACCAAAAGGGACTGTCAGTGGGCTAAATAAGCCAACGCAATATAAATTTTCCTCATGGAGACCAACCTTTGAACAATACGGCTCCTTTGATGAACTTTGGGCAGAAAAGGGAAAAATACTGCTGCAGCGTTTAAACAAGGCGCCTTATAGCCAAGGTGGCGTGGTGATTAACCCAAACGGGAAGGTGTTAACCTTAGATGACGTAAAGCGTCTGTCGAAAAAGGGTGATGAACTTACTATGAAGGATTTAGAGCCATACAGAAGCTTGGACGTAGGCTCGGGTACTTATAGTCTTATATTTGATTTGGAGGAGGACTTTACCTTTTATGTAGGAGCGTTAGGCTTGACAGCAGGTAAACCTACGTTTGCTAATTTTTCAAAGAAGGGCAGTAATAATGCTGTAGATATTCGTAGTGGTGATGTTGAGGAATTTATTAAGAGCGTAAAGAAGTAATCAAGGTTTTGAATAAAAGGCGTTGCGATTATAAGATTGCAGCGCTTTTTTACGCTTTAAAAATAATTTTAGTTTTTGTTATTTCATTATTGACAATAGTGTACGATATACACTATAATTAATTCAACAATAATAAACGAGGGGAGATATTATATGGATTGCGACGAAATTGTTTTAGGGCTTATAATGGAGCTTCGACGAGGAACGCTTATTCTTTTAGTTTTAAGCCAGCTAAACCAACCTATGTATGGCTATAACCTGGTTAAGGTGCTGGAAGAAAGCGGCATTGATATAGAAGCAAACACGCTGTATCCATTAATGCGTAGGCTTGAAGCCCAAGGGCTTTTAAAAAGCGAGTGGGAAACCAGCGGAGCAAAACCGAGAAAATATTACGAGATTACCCAACTGGGTCAAACTGTACTTGAAAAAGTTAAAACCCATTGGTATAACTTTTCAAAAAATGTAAATTTGTTATTGGAGGGGAAAAAATGAAAAATAATGATTTAATCCCAAGGTATATATATGCAGTGACAAAAAATCTGCCTACTAAAAATCGTAAGGACGTAGGCGACGAGCTATATTCTATAATTACAGATATGCTCGACGAGCGCTGTCATGAAGCAACACCCACAGACAAGGACATTCGCATAGTGCTGACAGAGCTTGGTACTCCAGAGGAGCTTGAAGAAAAATACAACCCTGACAGCAGAAAATGCTTAATAGGCGGCGAATACTACACAAAATATAAGCTTGTTACAAAAATAGTCTTGGCAAGCGTTGCCTTCGGCTTAACCTTGTCAAGCATAATCACCGCAACTACAGACCAAGGCGTTGACTTCATATCTTTCTTTAGTAGCATTTGGAGCGGATTGCTTTCCGCCTTTGCCTTTGTCACTATACTTTTTGCCTACTTTTACCATAAAGGGGTCAAAATCAATAAAGATGCAGATAACTCTATTGATAATTTGCCGCCTGTACCTAGCACCTCGTCCATTATACCCATATGGAAGCCCATTGTAGGTATCGCCTTTTCCATCTTTTTTGCTATAATATTTTTGGCAGTACCCCAAGTTGTTTGCGCCATTCTTCCCAAAAGCGGAACAGTTATTCCTTTTTTCAATATCGATGCCTTAAAGGAAAGCCAAATAATCATAGCCGCTTTTACTGCCTTAGCAATAGCAAGAGAATGTGTTGCTCTAATAGAAGGCAGATATACATTAAAGCTGCTTATAGTTGCCACTGTTACTAATCTTTTATCCGCTATACTGGCTTTTCTTTGGCTTAGTAAGGATAATTTGATTAACCCCGTTGTTGTTAGGGAGGTTACAGAGGTATTAGCTACAAATCACGAGAGCCTTAAATATTTCTTAATAATACCAAAGCTGTTTATGGGGGTTATTATGTTTGCCTTGATTATGGACTTTGGTAAGGCAGCAATTGGATATTTTAAAAATCGATAAGAATATATGTTGAAAGGAAAATACTATGCCACCCCTAAGTCTATTAATCAAACCAGCCTCGTCAAGCTGCAACCTTGCTTGTAAATACTGCTTCTATCATGATGTAGCTAAAAATAGGGAGATAAAAAATTACGGCTTTATGTCCGTGGAAACACTGGAAAGAATTGTAGAGCAAGCCCTTAGGGAAGGGGAGCGGTTTGTTAACTTCTCCTTTCAGGGTGGCGAGCCTACCCTAAGAGGTATTGATTTTTTCAAGGAGCTTATAGCCCTTGAGAAGAAGCACAATAAAAAAGGATTAAAAATAAATCACTTTCTCCAGACTAACGGAACACTTATTAATGAAGAAATGGCTAAGCTATTTGCTGAGAACGGCTTTCTAATAGGGCTGTCTGTTGACGGAAGCAAGGATATTCACGACAGCCTGCGAACGGATTCGAGGGATAAAGGCAGCTTTAACACTGTCCTTAAGACAAAAGCTATATTTGACAAAGCGAAGGTTGAATATAACGCCCTTTGTGTAGTGACCGCCCAGGTTGCCAAGCACCCTCAAAAGGTTTACACCTTTTTTAAAAACAACGGTTTTAAATACCTACAGTTCATTCAATGCCTAGAAGGGCTGGCTTCCCAAGAAAAGAGCTTTTACACCCTAACTCCTA
>CAYWBF010000056.1:0-10925 GCA_964456085.1 uncultured Eubacteriales bacterium | reverse complement strand
GCTTACTACTCTACTCACAATAGCTTGTCTATATTTCTTTGGAGTTACCTCTATTAAATACTTCACCTTGCCTATCATCATCGGCATAATCTGCGGAACTTACTCCTCAGTATGCTTAGCAGGCTCCTTCTGGTATGTTTTGAACACCCGTAAGAAGGCAAAATTAAAATAAAATTTTTTCATAGCAGCCGGCCAAAGCAATACAATAAGTTTTACCTTTGGTCGGCTGTTTCTTTTTTTAAACAGAAAAGGGATATTAATGGAATGGATATTAAAGCAAGAAAAGGTTGACACTAAACTTATGGCGTCTGTTTTAGGCATAGGCGAGATTACTGCCCAGGCTTTGGCAAACAGAGGCATCAAGACAAAAAATACTGCAATAAAGTATCTGAATCCCTCGTTAAAATTTCTTTACGACGGATTTCAGATGAAGCATATGCAGGAGGCAGTAGACTTAGCACTTAAAAGCATTAGGGCTAAGGATAAGATAGTAATTTACGGAGATTATGATGTTGACGGTGTGAGTAGTACAGTAATTTTGCTTAAGGCTTTAAAAAAGCTTAATGCTGATGTATCCTACTACGTTCCCAGTAGGGAAGAAGAAGGCTACGGATTAAACATGTCCGCTGTAAAAAAGCTTAAAAATGCCGAGGTTGATTTGATTATTGCTTGCGATAACGGTATTGCAGCTCTTAACGAAGTTTTGGAGATTAAGCGATTGGGCATGAAGATAATAATTCTCGACCACCATCAGCCCGGATTTGTTGAATCGGAAAATGGACGGGTGGACGTTATTCCTCTTGCTGATTGTGTGGTTGACCCTAAGCAGACAGGCTGCCCTTATCCTTTTAAGGGGCTTTGTGCCGGAGCCATAAGCTATAAATTTGCGCTTAAGCTACTTGAAGCCGGAGGGATTACTCTTAAGCAGCAGGAAGAAGATGAGTTGCTTATTTTTGCTTCAATAGCTACTGTATGTGATGTAGTTGACCTTTTGGACGAGAATAGAATTATTGCCAGAAACGGCATAGCATTTTTAAATGAAAATAAAGATATTAATATAGGGCTTAAGGCGCTAATAAAGGAAAAGAACCTTTATGAAAGAACTTTATCAGTTTTTGATATAGGCTTTATTATTGGGCCTTGTATAAATGCAACTGGACGGCTTTCCAAGGCCACAATGTCTATTGATTTGTTTTTAACGGACAGCCCCGAGGAAGGGGATGAGCTGGCAAAAAGCCTAAGTCAGCTTAATGATAAGCGCAGGGAAATAACTAGGCTGGCTGTAGAAGCCGCCCAAGAAGAAGTAATTAACAGTGACCTAGCTTCAAATAAGGTTTTGGTAATATATAATGAAGATATACATGAGAGCATAGCCGGCATTGTCGCTGGCAGAATTAAGGAGCAGCTTAACCGCCCAACCATTGTGCTTACAAAGGGTGAGCAGCATGTTAAGGGGTCTGCCCGTTCAATTTATGGATACAATATATTTGAGGCGCTCTACGCTAACAGGCATTTATTCATAGCCTTCGGGGGGCATCCAATGGCTGCCGGGCTTACCATACCCTATGAAAATATTGAAGCACTTCGCTTTGAGCTAAACAGCCAATGCACCCTTACAGAATCGGATTATTACAAGAGGCTGTTTTACGATATGGAGCTTGAATTAAGCCAAGCGACCTATAAGCTGGGGAAAGAGCTTGAGTTGCTTGCGCCCTTTGGCAAGGAAAACAAAGAGCCTTTGTTTCTTTCAAAAGAGGTGACCGTTCTACAGCTTAGAACTATTCCGGAAAAGGACACTATTATTTTTTCCTTGGAGGTGGCAAACACCAATAGGGAAATTAAGGCGGTATGCTTTGGCTACATAGACGAGCTAAAACGTCAGTTTAGTACCTTCCTTGAGCCTTACGATGCAGAAAAGGCCTTCAAGGGTGTGCTAAGAAATTTTTCTTTAAAAATGGATATTATCTACTCTATTGAAATAAATATATTTAGGGACAACGTTAACACTGAATTAAGAATTAAGGATTTTATAATATATAATTTATAAATGAGGTGTTTTTATGGATTTAGATTTAAAAGACGCTATAAGAAGTATTCAAGACTATCCCAAAAAAGGTATTCTATTCAGAGACATTTCTCTTGTACTCCAAAAGCCGGAGTATTTACAGTTAGCCTTTAAGGAATTCCAAGCTAAGCTTGCTGGAGTTGACTTTGACCTAATAGCCGGACCTGAGTCCAGAGGGTTTCTTTTTGCTGTGCCCTTGGCATATATGACACATAAGGGATTTATTTACATCAGAAAAGCCGGAAAGCTGCCCTGTGCTACCGTTCAAAAAACCTACGATTTAGAATACGGCACAGCCACTATTGAAATGCACAAGGATTCTGTTATGCCTGGGCAGAAGGTAATTATTGTAGACGACCTTCTTGCAACAGGGGGTACCTGTAAGGCGGCGGCAGAGCTTATTGAGGAAATGGGCGGAACTGTTGCGGCTATGCTTTTCCTTATTGAGTTGGAGGAGCTTAAGGGTAGAGAAACATTAAAGGAATACTATGTTCAATCTATACTAAAATACTAATTAGGGGTTGAAGTCTTTCGTGAGGGAGGATTTATACCTTATTTGGCTGACTAGAATAGAAGGCATAGGTATCAAAAAGCAAAAGCTATTAATAGACATGCTTGGCAGCGCAAGGGGAGCTTTTTGTGCGCCGAGAAAGCTTTTAGCCACTATTCATGAGCTTACTCCTCAAAATATTGAGGCGATATTAGCCAACAGAACAGAGGAAATGCTGTTTTCCTACGACAGAGAGCTGGAGCGGAAAAATATTAGGTTTATCAGCATTGATAACCCAGATTATCCTGCTCTATTAAAGGAAATACCCGACCCACCGCTGGGGTTTTACATTATTGGGGAGCTTCCCCAGGAAAGCGGCACCGACTGCATAACAAAGAGAACGCTGAACATTGCCCTTATTGGCTCGAGAAGATGCACAGAGTATGGTTTACAGGTCAGCCAAAAGATTTCTAGGGATTTGGCGGCTCATGGGGTTGTTATTGTAAGCGGTATGGCTAGGGGCATTGACTCTATGGGGCATAAGGGTGCCATTGAGGGGGGCGGCAAAACTATTGCTGTCCTAGGCTGTGGCGTTGATGTATGTTATCCCCCGGAAAACCGTGCACTTAGGGAAAAAATCATTGAAAACGGTTGTCTAATCTCCGAATTTCCACCCGGAACCCAACCTTATCCGGGTTTTTTTCCTATGCGTAACAGAATTATAAGCGGTCTATCCTTAGCAATTATTGTTGTAGAGGCGGCGAAGAAAAGCGGTACCTTAATTACCGTTGAGCAGGCGTTGGAGCAGGGGCGTACCGTTATGGCTGTCCCCGGAAATATTACGAGCAAGCTTAGCCAAGGCACAAACGCCTTGATTAAGGATAACGCCGTTGTTGTAACAGATTATAAGGACGTGCTAGACTCCCTTGGAGTGTTTATTGAGGAGGAAAGTGCGAATAATTCAAATAAAAAGCATTATAATAAACTTAATTTAGCACCGGAGGAGCAGGTTATTTATAATTTATTGGAATACGCTCCTTTAAGCTTCGAGGATATTGTTATGAAAACCAACTCGCAGCCACAAACGTTGCTGTATATTTTGTCTATGCTCGAAATCAAGGGGCATATTCAAGCCTTACCCGGCAGGCGGTACATTAGGACATAGAGGGTAGGGTAGTTTACGGAGGTATCTATGAAAAAAAATCTAGTTATTGTTGAGTCTCCAGCCAAAGCAAAAACGTTAAAAAAATTTTTGGGGCAAAATTATAAAATTGAGGCTTCTATTGGTCATGTTAGGGATTTGCCTAAAAGTGAGCTGGGCATTAATATAGAAAACGATTTTGAGCCTAAGTACATTACTATTCGGGGAAAGGGCGAAATATTGGCAAAGCTTAGAAAAGAAGTGAAAAATGCCGATAACGTATTTCTAGCCACTGACCCTGACCGTGAAGGAGAGGCCATAAGCTGGCATCTTATGCACGCACTTAAGCTGGACGAAAGCAAGGCTAGGAGAATTACCTTTAACGAAATTACAAAAAATGCCGTTAAAAAATCTATTCAAGAGTCCAGGAGCATTGACATGAACTTGGTTGATGCCCAACAGGCTCGACGGGAGCTGGACAGAATCGTTGGCTACCAAATTAGCCCTCTTCTTTGGAAAAAGGTGAAAAAGGGGCTAAGCGCCGGACGTGTTCAATCCGTTGCTCTAAAGATGATTTGTGACAGGGAGGCCGAGGTTAGCGCCTTTATTCCCGAGGAGTATTATACAATCGATATAGAGCTTAAGGCAGACAAGGACAAATTCAGCGCCAAGCATGTAACCGAGGGTGGTGAACGACTTAACGACAAGGTAAAGGTAGAAGCAATCGTTAAAGAGGTAAAAGACGGCACATGTAATGTTAAAGAGGTTAAAAAGGGTACGAGAGTTAAAAATGCTGCTCCACCTTTTACAACAAGTACCTTACAGCAGGAAGCATCAAAGCTTCTCGGCTTTGCTACCAACAAAACCATGAGCGTTGCTCAGCAGCTATATGAAGGTGTTGACATAAAGGGCGAGGGGACAGTGGGTCTTGTTTCATATATTAGAACGGACTCCATGAGGATTGCCGATGAGGCATATACAGAGGTTTGCGAATATATTGCCAATACCCACTCACAAGAATATGTTAACCCAAAGCGTCCAGTTTACAAATCCAAAGGCAGAACCCAAGACGCTCATGAGGCTATTCGTCCAACAAGCACCTTAAGAACGCCGCTGTCTATACAGGAATCTCTTACAAAGGAGCAGTTTAAGCTTTACAAGCTTATTTGGGAGCGGTTCGTTTCAAGCCAGATGGCACCGGCGGTGTACGATACAATTTCCGTCAAGCTTATGGCAGGTGAGCATACCTTCCGTGCCAGCGGCTCCATTTTAAAATTCAACGGCTTCTTGGCTGTTTCCTCCAAAAATGACGAGAACAAGGAGGAGGACGAGGTTAAAAAGATGCCGGAGCTTTCTGTTGACCAAGCCTTAACAGTAATAGACGTGAAGCCCCAGCAGCATTTTACCCAGCCGCCACCACGGTACTCAGAGGCTATGCTTGTAAAAACACTTGAGGAACAAGGCATTGGCCGACCTTCAACCTATTCCGCTACAATAACCAATATTGTAGCAAGGCGATACGTTGTTAAGGAAAACAAGGTTTTCTATCCCACTGACCTTGGTGATATTGTAAATGAAATTATGGAGAATAATTTCGAGGATATTATAGATATTGACTTCACCGCAAAAATGGAGGACGACCTGGACAAGGTTGAGGAAGGGGAAATCGCCTGGAAGGAAGTGCTTCGGCAGTTTTATCCGGGATTTTCTCAGAAAATCAAAGAGGCAGAGGAAAAAATCGACGAGATACAGGTTGCCGATGAGGAAACGGATATTCCCTGTGATGTTTGCGGCAGGAACATGGTTATAAAATACGGGCGGTTTGGAAAATTTTTAGCCTGCCCCGGTTTTCCTGAATGTAAAAATGCTAAGCCGTTTTTTGAGGAAGCAGGAGTGCCTTGCCCTAAGTGCGGTAAAAAGGTGCTTATTAAAAAATCCAAAAAGGGCAGACGTTTTTATGGCTGTGAGGACAACCCAAATTGCGACTTTATATCATGGAACAAGCCCACAACTGAAATCTGCCCCAAATGCGGAGGATTTCTAGTTGAAAAAGGTACAAAAAATGTAAAGCTGGCTTGCAGTAACGACCAATGTGGCTTTTATAAGGAGAAAGAGGAGCAGGATTCTGCTGAATAAACCTTAGATAAAAGAATTTTAGAGCCTTGGTGCTGTGCCAAGGCTGCTAGGAGTATTTTTTATGGATTCTATTTTAAAAGACATAAAGGAAATTGTGTTTAGCAGAGGCAGCGAATACGGAAAAATAAACAGCATTATCCAAGTATTGACAAACCTAACCAAGGCAAGAGTAGTGATAGGTGACAGCCGGGGTATGTCCCTTGCTGGGCTCTTAGGGGAGGAAGTAGTAGACAAGGCTTCAAATAACAGGCTTTTGGCTATAATAACCACCCAGCAGGGAAGCGGTTCAACTGTAATACCTATTTTTAGGGATAACGAGCGTATAGCTACGTTAGTTATTTTTAATGAAGAAACACTTCCCCCGGCTCACCTTTTTGTAGCGGAAGCCTGTGGGGCGCTGCTGTCATTGCTTATAGGTAGTGTGCTGGAGAAGGATGCTACAAATAAGGATATGGAGCTTAGCAAAACTCGTGCCGCCATAAATATGCTTACATTTTCTGAGCTTAGTGCAATCAACTTGATTTTTGACCAGCTAGACCCAGACCGGGGCGAAGGAATAATTGTGGCAAAAAAAATTGCCCACAAAGCAAAAATAGCACACTCCGTTATAGTGAGTGTGCTAAAGAAGCTTGAGAGCGCAGGTTTGTTAACCTCACGCTCTATGGGGGCAAAGGGTACATATATTAAAATTCAAAATAAAGGGCTTATAACTGAAATTAGGAAGCTTAGGGGATAAGCTTCCGCTGGGATTGTAAATATACAATCCCTTTTTTATTGCAAAGGATTTGTTAAGTTCACATTTTTTTAGATACATGCAAAATTTTGTAGCCCTCTTTTTCTAATGTTTCCAGCAGTTGCTCTACCTCTAGGGTATCTAAGGCAATAATTACCTCCATTTTGCCATCTGGGGTTTCAAAGTTACTTATGTGCTCAATGCTTATGCCAAATTTTGTAATTATAGCTGATATGTTAGCCACTATACCGATAGAATCGGTAGTTTCAAGAGTTATTCTTGTTCCCTTATCGTCTACACCCATAATTTCAAGGAAGGCAGAAAAAATGTCTCCTCTGGTGAGTACCCCAACTAATGTACCGTCCTTTTCAATTACAGGTAAAAAGCCAATATCGTTAGTTTTTAAAATCAACGCAGCATCTTCAATCAAAACGTCCGGCCCAACGGTGAATATGGAGGTTTTCATTATTTCTCCTACCTTTGTTTTGGAAAGCAGGTAGTTAATTTCATAGACGCTTAAGGCTGTAGCTTTGGAAGGGCTGAACTCTGTAAGGAGCTTCTCTGTAAGAAGTCCAACAAGCCGCCGATTTTCGTCTATAACAGGCAGCATGCTGTGATTTTTGTTAAAAATAATTTTTACCGCTTTGGAAACGGAAATGTCAGGTGTTGCCGTATCCACGTCTTTAGTCATTCTGTCTCGTACAAACATTTTATCCACCCCATCTTTATTCTAATTTCTTACATACATAATCGGGAAAAGCAAAGTACCTAAGTGATAGCTTTTGCTTTTCCCGTTTTTTCATTGTCTATATAATATTATTTGTTTTACGTGGTTTCCTTCCATGCTTTAATTTTATCTCTTAAAGCATCTACATCCTTAATTTCATCAGAGTTAACTACAACCTTGTTAGCTGTGGAGCCGGAGACAAAGAACATAACAGGACGTATTGAGGCTTTGTCTACAGCATAGTTGGCTGCATAAATATTAAGCAACTCGTTTGGTCTGTAGGTGTCGTAGTAATGCTCAACATAATGGATATATATACCCTCTAAGGCGGCTGCCTCTCTTACCTTGCTTACAGCATCGGAGTTTGTGGCGTTTGCGTCGCTTAGTGAGTTAATATACCATACAATAAATTTGTCACCTCTAAAGTAATAGCGCTCTATATCTTGTCCATTGGCAAATTTTAAAGCTCTATCTAGTTCTGTGCTGGTCACGGCAGTGGTTGTTGGTGTGGGGGAAGGGGAGGTTGTAGCTGTGGAGGTTGGCTTTGGTGTGCTTTTTGCTTCTGAGAAAGCTTTGATTTTGTCTTTTATATTTGTGCCGCTGGAGAAGCTTTCCATTTTTTCAACAGCGCCACCCTCGTATACAAAGAATAGTACAGGGTTTGGTGTGCTTGTTTTTGAAATGTGTGTCCAAATCCAGGATAGCTTGTTATTTGAAGCATATTGAGTGGAGTTTTCGTCTACGCCGTATATTTTTTTGTAGCCTGCGTCACGTGCGGCGTTGGTTACTGTCTTAAGGCTGTCTTTTACTGAGTTGGAACTGGAATTATAGTAGAACAAGATGAACTTATTTTTGCCCTCATACATATCCTGAGCACGCATTCCGGATATTTCTTGGAAGTATTCGGTAGTTGCAAAAGCTGAATCAGTTGGCTTTGGTGTAGCTGATGGTGATGGCGTAGGCGCTGTGTTGGAGTTGCTTGGCTTTGGAGCGTTATTTTCGGCGGTTTCGATTAAAACTGTGCGAAGGTCGGCTCTCCATTCTACCTTTGCGCCAAGACCGTTAACAACAGCACGAATAGGTACAAGCGCTCTGTCGTTATGAATAATAGGTGTTGCTTCAAGCTCGTAGTATTCTACGGTATCGATTTGATTTTTTCCGCTGGCATCAGGTTTTAGTGAGCCGTATTGCATTACGGGGTTGCCGATTTGAAGAATAACGTATCTGCTTCCAAGGTGCATAGTAACCTTTTTGTTTGTGCTGTCCCAGTCACCGGAAGCACCCATTGCTTCGCCTATTTTCCTAAAGGGAATCATAATTCTGTCATTAATTATAGTGGGCGGCACATCAAATACAATATTTTTGTTATTTAGCAGCACTAAAATTTGACTTTCGGCATTTGCCATTGAAATAAACAATAGGTTAGCAGCCAAAATTGTTATTACAAGGGCTAAGCTTATGGCTTTTTTCTTATTAAACTTACCTTTACTCATTTTTTTCCTCCTTTTGTAATAAAAACTTCTTCTATGTTAGGTATTACAAAAAATTTCAGATATATTTGATTAACTTGTCCCATTTTGGTCGCAGAAGGATAAATTAATCAAGAAATTTTAAGGATAATACCTAAAATGGAAAATTTCTCCACCTATAAAAAATTATACCGTCATTGCCTTGCTTTTTCAACCTTTATATATTATAATCTAAAATTTTTTTCATATTCAAAATTGGATTTTTCAACAAAATATGGTTTTCATAAGCGAAAAAAGGCTGCCGCAAAATTTTTCTTGCGGCAGCCTTTTCTATATGATTGTAATGTTTTAAATATTAGATTATAAAATTATTCCAAGGAAACGTTGAACATCTGATTTACGATTTCTCCTGTTTTAAATTCATAGGTAACTGTATTCCCTAAGGTAGCAGAGCTGTTTTTGGCTTCAATTTGTTCGTCTAAACGCAGAACGTATAGCGTATTAGGCAGAAAATCCGCAGCTGGACGTATGTAAACAACTTTTCCGTCAATCTCCGGTGTTTGAAGGGCAACGGGCTGGCCATTCTTTAATATTTTGATAAAGGCTGATGCGCTTTGAGGCTTTATTTCTGTGTTGAACTCTATACGCAAGCCGTAATCCTTGCTTGTGCTTACGTTTTCCTCGCCTTTTTGTGGGATTGCCTTCCAGCTGATAGGCATAAAATTTGCCTTTACAGTAGTGCTTGCCGAGGGCATTGTGAATGTAGTGGCTTTGCTCTGTGGGCTTGAAAAGGTACCGCCATTGGTGCTTTCCCAGTGGGAGAAGGTGTAGCCTTTGTTTGGAGTTGCGTAAAGCTGAATAGCCGTGCCGCTTTGGTAGCTGCCCTCTGTGCCTGTGGTAATGGAACCTCCTGCAGGGGTAGTAAGCTTAAGTGAATATGTTCCTATATTATTGATTTCTTTTTCAAGGTCAAAAAATTTAATGGTATAGGTTAAAGTGGTAGGTTGTCCTTGAGCTGTGTTAATGCCGCTTAGATTAACCGTAAACCTATCACCATCTCTTATTTCTCCCAGAGTGGTTACGTCTGGCCTGAACAATATAGCCTTCTGCATACCATAGCCGCCGTTGTCAACAGCAAGATGCATGGAGTTATCGGGCATACCGTTTAACCCTAGCTGGGGGGTGCTATTGTTAAAGCTCCAAACTTTTCCGTCTCTTGCACGTGTAAGGGTTAAAGCTATGCTGTTGCGGTTGGGCTGGGCATAAGCCGCACCCAGATTTATTGACCATGGATATGGAGGCTTATAGCTTAAATCTTGGGTGTTGGTAAAATATTGAATAGGGAAGTCACCAGAGTTTGGCCAAGCAATATAAGAATCCGATTCACACTGCCAATAACCTAAGCCGCTGAATACATGCATGGATATGCGGTTACCGCCGTAGGAAACCCCAGAGGCTGTATTTCTGGCGTAGCCAATACCAAAATTATCTGCTCCCGGCTTTAGAATCCATCGCCTGTGACCAGCACGCTCGATATTATTACTGCCGCCATCGGCGATAAAGCCTAGTACGGACTTTGCAATGTTGCTTAAGCCAGCAGAAATATTAGCCTCGCTGCAACCCTTGTACCCTATTTCATAAAAACTGTCAGGCATATCTGACGGTTGGTCAGGGTAGTGGGAAAACTGATTTGAGGCAGCCAATAAAACTGCTCCATGCTGTGAAATATTATTTAGCTGGTCAGAAAAATTTATATTTTCATAAGGCAACCCAGCTATGTATCGTACCATTTTTAATGCGTTTAGAGCATCGGCAATATCATCCCTCTTTAAAGTTCCGGCAGAATAGGGTGCCGTAAAGATAGGCATTTGCTCATAGGCGGTAACCTTGCTGGAAAATCCGCTGTGAGGAAGCTGGCGAGCCATAGCCGCAATGCCTTCCTTTGTTCTTGTTCGGTCAATGGTAACAATTGTAGTGGCGTAAGGTTGGATTGATGGTGGCTCAAGCAAAGGCGCCTCATCTGCTCCAACACTAACAACCTCAATTACATCATCGGCAAAAACGTTGACCACCGAAAGCGCCGTTAGGCACACAGCTAAAAGTATTGATACTAATCTTGCCCTTTTCATTCTATCGCTCCTTAGTGCAACCCCACAAAAATTTT
>CAYWBF010000055.1:0-11148 GCA_964456085.1 uncultured Eubacteriales bacterium | reverse complement strand
TGAGTTCGACGAAATTGCAAAAACCACAATTTCGTCGAACAAAACGTAAAAATTGCTTCGCAATTTAAGCCGCTAAAGCGGCTTATTAGGCTTCGTCGAACTCACGTTAAAATTACTCCACCGCAAAGAATATAGTCACCTTCATAGAACACAGCAGCCTGCCCTGGAGTAATAGCACGCTGGGGCTGCTCAAAGGTGCATATAATTTTGTCGCCCACAACCTCTATTTCGCAAGGTGTAGGCTTGTGTGAGTAACGGATTTTTGCGAATGCTTTAGTTTTTGTAAAACCCTCTCTGCACATATAGTTTATATTTCCTACAGTAAGGCGGCTTTCAAAAAGCTGGCTGTCCTCGGCAAGTGTTACTTGATTTGTTTCGGGGCAGATTTTTTTAACATACATGGGCTTGCCAAATGTAACTCCAAGGCCCTTTCGCTGGCCTACGGTGTAATGATGTATGCCCTTGTGAGTACCAATCGCCTTGCCGCTTACATCTACAAAGCTTCCGGGAATATTTTCGGCAGAGCTGTTTTCCTCAATAAACCTTCCGTAATCCCCGTCTGGTATAAAGCAAATCTCCTGACTGTCCGGCTTATTCGCCACAGGCAACTCCCATTTTAGGGCAAGCTCTCGGATCTCCTGCTTTGTATAGCTACCCACAGGCATAAGAGTTTTTTCAAGCTGCTCTTGGGTAAGGCTGTAAAGAGCGTAAGTTTGGTCTTTTTGAGCCGTTACGGATTTTTGAATAGACAATCTATTTGTTTCCGGGTGACGGGCAATCTTCGCGTAGTGACCTGTAGCAATGTAGTCCGCTCCAAGCTGCATCGCCTTAGCAAGCATTGCTTCCCATTTTACAAACCGATTACAGGCTATACAGGGGTTAGGGGTTTTTCCCTCTTGATACTCCTTAATAAAATAGTCAATGACCATTTCCTTAAAATCCTTACGAAAATTCAAAACATAATGAGGAATATCAAGTCCATAAGCAATTTTCGCTGCATCATCAACGGCTGTCTTTCCACAGCAGCCGTTTTCTGTTTGACCTTCTTCATTTTCGGGCTGCCAAATTTGCATAGTGACGCCGATTACCTCATAGCCGTCTTCCTTAAGCAGCGCAGCCGCCACAGAGCTGTCTACGCCCCCCGACATTAAAACAATAACCTTTTCCTTACTGCTCATTTTTAGTCCTCATCGTGTTCGTCGTCGTGGTGACCGATGTCTGTTTTTGGTTTTTCAAGCCCCTCAATTTTAATGCCGTTTTTTTCGGCATAGTCCCAAAGGGCGGCACGAAGTGCTTCTTCTGCTAAACAGGAGCAGTGAACTTTATTTGTTGGTAAACCTCCAAGAGCTTCCATTACTGTTTTGTTTGTTATATTTAAGGCTTCCTCAATAGTTTTTCCAATAATAATCTCTGTAGCCATGCTGCTGGTAGCAACGGCAGCGCCGCAGCCGAAGGTTTTAAATTTAGCGTCCTGTATAATATTGTCCTCTATTTTCAAAAACACTTTCATAATATCGCCGCACTTGGCATTGCCAACAGTACCTACGCCGCTAGCGTCCTCTATCTCCCCAACATTTCTTGGGTTTGTAAAATGCTCCATAACTTTTTCTGTGTACATTATATTTTTCTCCTTCCAAGTAACTTTAGTTTTATGATTAACCTTGGTACAAGGGTGACATTTCTCTTAATCGGGTTATAATGGGGGGCAGCTCCTTAAGCAGGAAATCTACCTCTTCTTCTGTGTTATACCTTCCAATGGATATTCTTAAGGAGCCGTGAGCCTTTTCGTGGGGAAGTCCAATGGCAAGGAGCACATGGGAGGGGTCAAGAGCGCCGGAGGTACAAGCCGAGCCGCTGGAAGCACAAATACCCTTCATATCCAGAAGCAGCAGAATGGATTCTCCTTCAATGCCATCAAAGCTGATGTTAACATTGCCGGGAAGTCTATTCTCCCTGTCACCGTTAAGCCATGTATCGGGAATGTTATTCAAAATACCGTCAATAACCTTTTCTCTAAGATACAGCGCATTCTTCCTATCTTCATTCAGCTCCTCCACAGCAAGCTCCATAGCTCTGCCCAAGCCTACAATAGATGCAACATTTTCAGTACCGGCACGTTTGCTACGCTCCTGTGCGCCGCCGTGGATTAGGGGAGTGAGCTTAATGCCCTTACGCACGTACAATGCTCCTATACCCTTTGGCCCGTAAAGCTTGTGAGCTGAAAGAGACAGCATGTCGATATTATCCTTTATTACATCAATTTCCAAGGTTCCCACCGCTTGAACAGCGTCAGTGTGAAATAAAATTTTATTTTCTCTGGCTATGGCACCAATCTCTCTAATAGGTTGGATTGTGCCTATTTCGTTATTTGCGTACATTATAGAAATCAATATAGTTGTAGGCTTAATAGCATTTTTCAAATCATCTACACTCACAAGCCCCTTAGAATCTACAGGCAGATAGGTTACTTCAAAGCCCTGTTTTTCAAGATACTGGCAGGTATGAAGTACGGCATGATGCTCTATAGCTGAGGTGATTATGTGGTTTCCCTCGTTCTTCTTGCTTTCTGCTACGCCCTTGATTGCCCAGTTATCGCTTTCTGTACCGCCGCTGGTAAAAAAAATCTCAGGTGGGGTAGCGCCCAGAGCGTTTGCTACCTTTTCACGGGCAGCTTCCATGGCTGCCTTTGCATTTCTTGCTATTTTATAAACACTTGAAGGGTTGCCGTATTCGTGCTCTAGGTAGGTGAGCATTTCCTTAAGCACTTCCTTACGAACAGGCCTTGTTGCGGAATTATCAAAATAAATATGGTCGTTCACCATTAATCCTCCTTTAATTCTGTTTGATTGTTTTCTGTTATGAGACTGTATAAAGAAATCCCGGATAGAACCTCATTAATGCTGTCGTAAATTTTTTCCCACACGGTTTTGGTGGTACAATTCTTGCACCCAACCGTTCCACAGCCTTGGGCGGCAGTATCCTCTGCACCTCCCTCAACACAATCCACGGGAGAAAGGGAGCCTTCCAAAACCTCTAATATATCCCCCACAGAAATTTCCATTGGGGGCTTATTTAAAATATAGCCGCCCTGTGCTCCTCTTACGCTTTTCACAAAGCCAGCCTTTTTTAAGGGAGCAATAAGCTGCTCCAAATAATTTTCCGAAAGCCCCTGCCTTTTTGCAATAGTAGACAGAGGCACACATTTTTCGCCATAATTTTCGGCTAGGTCAACCATAGCCTTAAGACCGTATCGGCCTCTTGTTGAAATTTTCATTACTAATCACCTTTTTAGGAGGGAGCGTAGAGAGTCGTATCTCCTACGCAAATAATTCCTAGTCATATAATAGGATTTGATTAATTGTAACAGCCTTGTCGGTTAATGTCAAGCATTTTAGTAGGAATAAACATTAAACAAAAATCGTTGACAGAATTTTAATATTTTGTTATATTTGAATAAATAAATAAATGATTCAATTGTTGGTGCTAGGGAATTGGGTGAGAATCCTAAACAGTCCTGCTGCCGTATTGGTGGAGTCTTTTTCATGTGTAGTTCACAGCCACTGGATTTTTCCGGGAAGGCGAAAAAGATGATGAGGCCTAAGTCGGAATACCTGCCAGCATGGTTTCATTGCTTCTTCACAGGGTATGAAGACTTTGAATGCAGATGTTTTTTTAAAACCTTAATTTTTAGGCTTTATATATTAGTGCCTATTAAATTAATCTGCCTTTTTTGAGCCTTGACCCTCTGGTCAAGGCTTTTTTGTGTTCAAACCGAGAAATTTCATAAGATTACGAGAAAAGTAATCCAGTTATGGATATTGTTAAAAATTTACCGAGGTGGTTTTATGGGCAGTGAGTTTGCCGCACTTGAAAATACTATTAAGGCTATCCAAAAGACAGACGAGAACGCAAGAGCACAAGCAAGGGCTAGGCTTGACAGCCTTGTAAAGCCCATAGGCAGTCTTGGTGGGCTGGAGGAAATAGCCGTAAGGCTTGCTGGAATAACGGGCAGCGTTTTTAATGTCATGGATAAGCGTTGTGTAATAATTATGTCTGCCGACAACGGTGTTGTTGCCGAGGGGGTTGCTTCTGCGCCCCAGGCTGTTACGTATTTACAAACCCTTAACTTTGCCAAGGGTCTTACCGGTGTTTCTGTTTTGGCGAGTACCTTTAACGCCGACTTAGCTGTATATGATGTAGGCATTAATGCAGATATAGACTACGGAACCCACAAAGGCATTATTGTTAATAATAAAATTCGCAAGTCTACAGGAAATATTGCCAAAGAACCGGCAATGACCAAGGACGAGGTTATCAAGGCTATACACTGCGGTGTTAAGGCGGCTGTCTCTGCCAAGGAAAAGGGTTACAAAATCATTGGCGTAGGCGAAATGGGTATAGGCAATACCACCACAAGCAGTGCTGTTTTGTCGGCACTTCTTGGATTTTCAACAAAATCGGAGGTTGGGGATACTGTTGATAGAGGGGCAGGGCTTACTGATGCTGCCTATGAAAGAAAAATTGAGGTTATTTATAATGCCCTAAGCTTACATAAGCCTGACCGGGGTGACGTATATGATATTTTATCTACTGTTGGAGGACTGGATATTGCAGCAATGACAGGTGTTTTTCTTGGGGCGGCTACTCTTAGAATGCCTGTGGTGATTGATGGATTTATTTCCGTTGTGGCTGCGTTGTGTGCGGCTAGGCTTAACCCGTTAGCTGTGGATTATATGCTTGCTTCCCACAAATCAGAGGAACGGGGCTATCTTTTGGCTGTTAAGGAGCTTGGGCTGAAGCCATACTTACATTTAAACATGCGGTTGGGTGAGGGGAGCGGCTGTCCTATTATGTTTTCTATTATAGATGCCGCCTGTGCTGTTATTGAAAAAATGGCTACCTTTGAGGAAGCGCAGATTGATACAGAGTTTTTGGAAGAGCTGGAGGGTTAACATTGAGGGTATTTATTTCAGGAGGCTGTAAAAATGGAAAATCCACCTATGCGGAACGGGTTGCATGTATGCAGCAGCAAGAAGGGCTTCCCTTGTATTATTTGGCCACGATGATTGCCTCTGACAATGAGGACCTAGAGCGCATTGCCAGGCATCAAAGGCAGAGAGAGGGCTTAGGCTTTATAACAATGGAGCAGCCAAGGGATATTATTGATATTTCTGCCTGCTGTGATTTGAAAGGCTCCTTTTTGCTGGACAGCACTACGGCGCTTTTGGCTAATGAAATGTTTTTAACCGAGGGCGTAGTCAATGAAGAAGCTTACCTTAAGGTCGCAAACCATCTTGATTCCCTCCTTAACCAAATAGAAAACATTGTAATCGTTTCTGATTATATATATTCAGATGCTTCCGGCTTTGACAGTCTTACAAACGGATACAGGAAAGGACTTGCATACATTGATAGGGGGCTGGCAGAGCGATGTGATGTTGTGATAGAGGTTTCCTTTGGCAGCCTTATATATTACAAATGCAATAGTCACTGTCATGGCAGCACCCATGATAGACTTGTCCTATGAAAAGGTTAATTAAGGGCTTTCTGATGTCAGTAAGTATGTTTTCCTCAATCCCTTTACCTGTATTTGTATGGGAGGAAGGCTGCGAAAGCTTGGTTATTTTGTTTTTTCCTTTTGTGGGGGCGGTTATTGGCTTGGCTTGGTATTTTCTGGCTTATCTTATTTTGCCTACAGCCTTAGGGGTAGGTTTAAAGGCAGCTGTTTTGTTGCTTGTTCCTTTGTTTTTAAGTGGATTTTTGCATATTGACGGTTACATGGATACTGCCGACGCTGTTTTTTCCAGAAGACCCCTTGAGGACAAAAAAAGAATCCTTAAGGATTCAAATATTGGTGCCTTCGCCTCAGTAGCGTTGTGTGTATTTTTTTTGCTTGCTTATTCCGGCATGACTGACATAGTTTCTAGGAATAAGTCCATTTTTCCTTTTTTAACTATTCCGGTGTTTTCAAGATGCCTTACGGGTATTGCCTTGCTTAATTTAAAGCCGCTATCTCAAACCGGCTTTGGGGCATCGTTCAGAAGGGGTACAAAGAAATCATATACCTTTATTTTGGCAGGGGTTGCTATATTGTCTGTTTTGGCTGGCTTTGCTTTAGGGGAGCTACAAGGCGTAAAGGCCTTAATTGCAGTTTTGCTATTTTCCGGAGGTGCCACATGGTTTCTGTATAGCCAGTTTAAGGGCATTTCAGGGGATTTGTGCGGCGCAATACTTACGGTAAGCGAGCTTTCCGGGGTGCTGGCCTTGGCCATATTTTAATTTGAATGGAGAAAATATTATGTTTTTGGTTTTTGGCGGAGCCTATCAAGGAAAGCTGGATTATTCCCTTAAAACCTACAAAAAGGGAGCAAATGAGGTTTTTCATTGCAGCGACGGGCTGCCCGAAATTGATTTAGCTAAAGAGGTAATTAACGGCATACATCTGTTTATGATGGCCTGTATAAAAAACGGGATTGACATACAAGACTTTTGGGAAAGCAACTTAGATAAGCTTAAGGATAAGGTGCTAATATGCGACGACATCTCCTGCGGTATTGTACCAATGGTGCAAGATGAAAGGCTTTGGCGTGAGGAGGTTTCTCGTAGCCTTACCTTTCTTGCCAACCACTCCGCTGAGGTTACACGGGTTTTTTGCGGCTTGGGGCTAAGACTGCGATGAATCTTCATCTTATTCGTCACGGAATGACAGAGGCAAACGAAAAAAGGCTGTTTTGCGGCTTTACGGATTTGTCTTTAAGCCACAAGGGTGTATTGCAGCTTATGGATCTGAAAAAACATATAGCTTATCCAAGTGGACAGCTTTTTGTAACATCAGGTCTAAAAAGAACGGTGGAAACCTTAAGGCTGATTTATGACGAGGTTGATTTTGTTCAGCTAGAAGATTTTATGGAAATCAACTTCGGCACCTTTGAAATGAAAAGCCATGAGGAGCTTGCTAACACGGAAGCATATAACAAATGGCTGGAAAATCCCGAGAAAGCTTCCTGTCCGGAAGGTGAAGGGGGCAGTGATTTCAGAAAAAGGATTTATGCCGGCTGTGCAAAGCTAAAGGCGCTGGCTTTGGACAAGGGGGTTTCTGATTTGGTTCTTATTTGTCATGGAGGGGTTATTGTGGAGCTAATGGAAAAGTTTTTCCCGAGGCAAAAAAGCTTTCTTGAATGGCAGCCTTCCTTCGGGAGAGGTTATTCAATTTCTAATTTGTTTCAGGAAGAAGAACATGGACTTGGAATTATATGAGTAAAAATAAGAAGCTTTTAATTATTTTGTTGTTAAGCTTGGCTTCCATAGTGCTTGCAGTCTGCTTCGGCAGTACAAGGGTTACTGTAGGAAGTACAGTAGATATACTGCTTTTCAAGCTTCTGGGCATTAAGCCGACTGTAGATATAAACCCCATAACAGAATCTATTGTTTGGCAGCTGCGTCTGCCTAGAGTGCTCCTTGCGTTTTTAGTCGGGGGGTGTTTGGCGGTTGGCGGCGTTGTAATGCAGTCAGCGCTCCGAAATCCATTGGCTTCCTCCTACACCTTGGGTGTTTCTACGGGAGCGGCCATGGGCGTTAGCCTTTGCATAATTTTAAACATATCTGTTTTGGGAGTGCTTACACTTCCTGTTTTTGGCTTGACATTTGGATTGGCTACAGTGTTTTTGGCTATTGGTGTTGCAGCTAGGTTGGACAGAAACTTGGAGAGCACCACAATAATTTTAACGGGAATGGCATTTTCTCTTTTTTCCAACGCAATAATCACCTTGTTCATGTCCTTGGCTCGCCAGGAGCTACAGCGCATTATTTTTTGGCAGCTAGGCAGCTTTGCTCTAAAGGAATGGTGGCAGCCTGCTGTGCTTCTTCCGTTCTTTGTGATTGGACTGCTGATTATAGTGCGTTATTCCACAGAGCTGGATATGATGACCTTTGGTGAGGAGCAGGCGAGAGCCGCCGGTGTTTCTTTAAAAAGAGTTAAGTGGATTCTGCTGTCTGTTTCTGCTATTATTTCCGGCTGCTGTGTGGCTCTTGTGGGTGCAATCGGGTTTGTGGATTTGTTTACTCCACATATAGCACGGCGTATTTTTGGGGCTGGTCATAGACTTGTGGTTCCTGCATCGGCTCTTTTGGGAGGGTTGTTCATGGTGCTTTGTGACTTGGTTGCACGCTCCATTGCGCCGCCCATTGAGCTTCCTGTGGGGGCGGTTACTGCTTTAATTGGCTCCCCCTTCTTTATTTATGTATTTTTTAATAATAGGAATAGAGGATAAGACTATGCTTAGCTTAGAAAATGTTTCCGCCGGGTATAATGGGGATTTTGTTTTAAGAGATATTAGCTTTTCTCTTGACTTCGGTGAAAATTTGGCTATTATAGGCCCAAACGGCTGTGGAAAAACTACACTTCTGCGTGCCGTTGCCAGCCTTATTCCCTATAATGGGGAAATAAACTTTGAAGGCACCTCCCTGCGCTCTTTAAAAAGAAAGGAGCTGGCAAGAAATATTGCTATATTGTTCCAAAGCTCTAATATTTATTTTAGCTACACCGTCTATGAGACTGTGCTAATGGGTAGGTATGCCCATACAGAGGGTGGCTTTTTGGCTTCCTTTACAAAGGAGGACGAAAAGCTTGTTACTAAGGTTTTGCAGCAGGTGCGGCTATGGGAGCTTAGGGACAAGGATATTAGGATTCTTTCCGGTGGGCAGCTTCAAAGGGTGTTTTTGGCAAGGGTTTTGGTGCAGGAGCCAAAGCTTATTCTTCTTGACGAACCTACGAATCACTTAGACCTAAGCTATCAGCTTGAGCTAATGGAGTATTTGGCTACATGGTCAAAGGAAAGTGGCAAGAGCGTTATTGGGGTTTTGCACGACATAAACCTTGCTATGATGTTCGCCCATAAGGTGCTTCTAGTTAATGGTGGCAAGGTAGAGGCCTACGGAGAGGTGGGCGAGGTTTTAAAAAGCCGCATTTTACAGAAGGTTTATGGTATTGATGTAGTGTCTTATATGAAAAAGTCATTAAGCTGCTGGCAGGCGCTTGCATAATTATAAAAAATGGCTGTAGCAACACGATTTCTTTGTAAAATCGTATTGCTACAGCCATTTTGCGTTCTAGCTACTTTAAAATCTCTGTCTTAACCCTCTCCCAAGCCAAGGCATCTAAAATAGCCTCCTCAACTGAAAGCTTAGCTTCCCAGTCAATAACGTTCTTGGCAAAGGAAATATTAGCATAGGCTCCCCCAATATCTCCCGGGCGGTGGTCAGTGTAGTTTATATTTATTTTCTCACCAGTTACATTTTCAAAGGCGTAAATAAATTCCTTAACAGTAACCCCTATGCCCGAGCCTATATTTATTGGCAAAAAGCCCTTATCTCTTGATTCTGTTTTTTGGAAGGCAACATCAAAGTTTTCCAGTGCTTTAACGTGAGCCATAGCCATGTCCCAAACATGTACATAGTCTCTAATACATGTTCCGTCTCTTGTACCCCAATCCTTGCCTGCTATCTTGAAGCTTTTTTCATCCCCATTTACCACTGAAAGCAGCTTACAAATTATATTTGAGGGATTTTTTTCCTGCAAGCCCGAGCGCATTTTAGGGTCGGCACCAACACAGTTAAAATTCCTTAGGGCAATACACTGCATGTCATATGCTTTACAAAAATCCTTTAGTATCATTTCGGAAATATATTTTGACCGAGCGAAGGGGCTTCTTGGATTTATGGGTGAATTTTCCGTCACAAGGTATCCGGGCACGTCGTCATATAGGCTGCCGGAGGAAGAAAATATAATTTTTTTGCATTTTAAATCACACAGGGTTTTAAAAAGCTCCAGACCTTTAACTACATTGGCGTTATAGTAATCATAGGGTGCAAGCACGCTTTGTAGCACCGCCGCCTTTTCGGCGCAATGAATAGCGGTGTCTATGTCATGCTCATCAAAAATCCTTTTAATAAGCTCCAAATCCCCAATATCCCCATGGTAGAAAATCTTGTCCTTAACAAATTCATTTCTCCCGGTAACAAGTGAATCCAAAATAACAGGAACATGCCCTCTTTCTATAAGCACAGAGCATATTACGGAGCCTAAATACCCGGCACCCCCCGTAACCAAAAGCTTCATAAATTCTACCTCCCTAAGTTATAGCCTAAAAAATTACTCACAAATAGTTATATATGAATAATTCATACTTTAATTACCTTTTTTAAAAAATAGCTTTCGTGCATTGGCTTCCGTTGCTTCCTCTACTTGTGCTTCTGTGATTCCTTTTATTTCTGCGATTTTCTTTACAACATATTTTAACTTGGTAGAATCGTTTCTCTGTCCCCTAAAAGGCTCCGGCGACAGATATGGGCAATCTGTTTCTATAAGAATTTTATCAAGGGAAACAGCGGCTACCGTTTCCACTAAATCCTTTGCCCCCTTAAAGGTTACGACACCCCCAACTCCTATATAGAAGCCCATCTTCTCATAACCCTTAGCCATTTGGGCGCTGCCGGAATAACAGTGTATGACACCTTCTCTAACTGGGCTGTCCTTTAAAATATCAAAGGTTTCCTGGGCGGCATCTCTGCTGTGGATTATAACGGGAAGGCTTAGCCGGTTAGCTAGGTCAAGCTGTTTTTTGTACCATTCCCGTTGGGTATCCCTTGGCGAAAACTCATAGTAATAGTCCAGTCCAATTTCGCCTATGGCAACCACCTTAGGATTTTTGGCAAGAGCCTCAAGGGTGTTTAATCTTTCCTCGCTTAAGCTTTTGGCATCATGAGGGTGTACCCCAACAGAGGCGTAAAAGAATTCGTACTTTTTCGTAAGTTCAACGCTTCGTTTTGAGGATTCCAAGGTCGCCCCAATATTAACAACGCACCCAACGTTACTTTCCTTTATAGCTTCAATTATTGCTTCTCTATCATTATTATACCGTTTATCGTCATAATGTGCATGGGATTCAAAATACATTTAGACTTATCACCTTTCTTTAACTTACAGAGGAGCCATGACCTACCTTATCTCCGTTTTGGTCAAGAGTCAGTATGATAAGCCCGTCACCCTCGGAAGCTGCCAAAATCATGCCCTCCGACATTATACCTTTCAGCTTAATAGGCTTAAGATTAGCCACAACAACAACCTTTTTGCCTACCATATCCTCTGGT
>CAYWBF010000054.1:0-11245 GCA_964456085.1 uncultured Eubacteriales bacterium | reverse complement strand
GGCTTTGATTATTCTTGGTTGTCAAACCCACAAACAGCATTTTTTTCTACAATGATACCGGCCATATGGCAGTATATAGGTTATCACATGCTTATTTTTTACGCTGGAATTAAATCTATCTCCCCAGAGTATTACGAAGCGGCTCAAATTGACGGTGCTACTCCTATGCAAACCAACTTTAAAATTATAATTCCGTTATTGGCTCCTGTTATAAAAACCTGTGCCATATTTGCAATGACAGGCTCGCTGCGTGCTTTCGACCTGATTTACGTTATGACAGGAGGCGGACCAAACCACGCCAGCGAGGTTCCGGCGACGCTTATGTACAATAACCTTTTCCGCCGAGGACTTTATGGCTACGGCAGCGCCCAAGCCTTCTTTATTGTTATAGAATGCTTGATATTTACCTTTGTTCTTAGCAAAGCATTTAAAAATGCGGAAAGGAGTGCCAGTATATGAAAATAGAAAAGGCTGCAAAAACAGAAAAAGAGGTCTATACAACAAAAAAAGGAAGCATGGGTATAGTACGCTTAATAATATTGGTTTTGGTTGCAGTTACCCAGCTTTTTCCTCTTTATTGGCTTATCACCTTTTCGCTTAAGTCCAATAACGAAATTTTCGGCTTAAACACAATAGGCTTACCTATAAACTGGATGTGGGGCAACTATATAAGAGCTTTTACCCAAACAAGCATTGTTCTTTATTTCTTAAACTCTGTTTTTTATTCCGTTACCACCGTTTTTGTTGCCGGGCTTCTTTCGGCTATGGCGGCTTATGCTATTGCAAGAATGCACTGGAAGCTAAGCGGAGTTGTGTTTGGGGTTTTCTCCTTAGGTATTATGATACCGGCACAAGCGGCACTTCTTCCTCTTTTCCAGCTTTTAAATGCTACCGGACTTAAGGGTGGGTATTTGGGGTTACTGATTCCCTATATTGCAGGTGCCCTGCCTATGAGTATTCTCATTTTAATAAGCTTCTATAAAGCCTTGCCTAAAGAGCTGGAGGAAGCTGCTTATATGGACGGATGCGGTATCTTCCGTTGTTTTTGGTTTATAATTCTGCCGCTTATAAGGCCGGCTTTGGCTACAGCTTCTATATTTACTTTTTTGGGAACGTGGAATGAGCTGATGCTTGCTAATACATTTGTGGATAGTGAGCGGTATCGTACGCTGCCTGTGGGTATAATGTCTTTTTCGGGACAATATACCACAGAGTGGGGGCTTATTGGCGCAGGGATGGTTATTGCTACTTTGCCAACTATTTTTATTTATCTTATGCTTAGTAATCAGGTGCAGGAAAGTCTTATGGCTGGTGCTGTTAAGGGATAGTTTAAATTTGTATAAAAGAATGAAGCTCTGGTGAGGAGGCTCACTGACGTAAAGGCTTTTTTAAAGCTTGGCTTCGCTCACCCTTGACTTTTAAAGATTTTGCTCCTTGAAAAGTAGATAAAAATGGGTCGGGGCGGACGGAAGCTTACAAAACTCTAATTCCTTTCCGCCCCTTCTCCTGATATTGTGGCGCAAAAACCGCCTTTACTACGTAGTGCATAGCTTTTTGTTAAAAAATGCTCAGCTAACAAACAAAAAGCTTGCAGAAAAATCAAAGCCGCTTGCCGCACGAATTAATTTAGCCTTTGACTAGCCCTCCCAGGGGGCAAAATAGGGGAACGGCGGCTTTAGCCGCCGTTCCCCGGGTTGTGAAGCAAAGTTTAACCGATGTAAACGCTTAAAGTTTTGCTGTTTTTCCAAAAAGACACCCGACAAGCCTGCGCTTACGCCGGCTTGCCAAATTTGGTGAGAAACAGTTTTAATACAAGCTCTTTGTTCCGTTAGCTGAGCATTTTTTAACCTTCGCCATGCACTCGGCAGTAAAAAAGCTTTTACGGAATCTCCCCACCCATCAAACACTTTAAAGCAAAGAAAGGTGATTATAATATGAAAACCCCAACAGGCTCATTCGTAACACTAAATGGGCAAAGCTACTATAAAATAAGTAATACAGAAGCCATGAAGCCATTCTCCATAAATATGGTGTCCTCAAGCAATATTTGGCTGTTTATGTCCTCTAAAGGAGGGGTTACGGCTGGGCGAAAAAATTCCTCCGGTGCGATTTTTCCTTATGAAACGGAGGATAAGCTTCATAGTGCGGCTTACACCGGCTCAAAAACAATAGTTCGTGTAAACGGCAATCTGTGGGAACCATTTGAGCGCACTCATATCCGTAAATACAACATCACCCAAAATATCTACAAGGGAATCGCAGGCAACAGCGTTATGCATGAGGAGATTAACCATGACTTAAAGCTTTGCTTTAGGTACCGCTATGAATGCAGTGAAGAATTTGGTATTGTAAAAACCTCTGAGCTTGAGTGTCTGTCTGATGGCGACACTGTTCAGGTTGAGCTGCTGGACGGCTTACAAAACCTTATGCCATACGGGGTTAATGAGGTTTTACAAGCAAGCACCAGCACACTTGTTGATGCATACAAAGCTTCAGAGCATCTTAACAACGGCTTGGCTGTTTATTCTCTGACTACTTTTATAAACGATACTCCTTCCCCGGAGGAAATGCTTCGGGCAAATGTTGCTTGGAATACAAAGGGTGTTACAAAAATAGCGCTTACCTCTGATGTAGTTGAGGCCTTTTGTTTAGGAGACAGCTACTCCTACGGCTGTGCTGCATATGGTAAAAAGGGTGCGTACTTTTTAAGCTATGAGGTTACATTGAAATCAAAGGAAGCCACCAGCCATTCCATTGTAATCGACTGCGGCTACACCCATAGTCAGCTTGCACAGCTCTCTCAATACCTCAAGGACGGAGATTTTTCAAAGGTTTATGAAAATATTAAAGATGACACCACAACTCTTATGTCTCTTGTAGCCATGGCAGACGGCATACAAACAGGGGGGGATTTGGTAGCCTGTAACCACCACTACTTGAATACCCTTTATAACGTAATGCGAGGGGGGATTTTTGCAGAGGGGTACGCTCTTAACTATGAGGATTTTAAGAGCTTTGTAGCAGTACGAAATAAAAGTCTTGCCGAAGATGACTTAGCCTTTGAGAAAATAAAAGGCTGTAAGGACATACATGAATTAAAAAAATTAACCGCAGCTTCCCCGGATTTATACCGCTTAGCACTTGAATATCTTCCCATAAGTTTTTCAAGGCGTCACGGAGACCCCTCACGACCATGGAACAAATTCAACATAAACGTAAGAGACGAAAACGGCAAACGGATTTATAACTACGAGGGCAACTGGAGGGATATTTTTCAAAACTGGGAAGGCTTGTGTCTTTCCTTCCCATGCTATTTTGAAAACGTAGTGGCAAAGTTTGTAAACGCTTCTACAGTAGATGGCTTTAACCCATATAGAATTAACCGAAACGGAATAGACTGGGAAAAGCCGGAACCGGAAAACCCTTTTGGCGGCTATGGCTACTGGGGCGACCATCAAATTATTTATTTGCTTAGGTTACTCCAAGGGCTTAACAATCATTTCCCCAACATACTGACAAATATGCTTGATGCTGAAATTTTTTCCTATGCCAATGTTCCCTACGTTTTAAGTTCTTACGATGAGATACTTAAAAACAGCAAGGACACCATAACCTTCGATTTTTCCAGAGACGCCGAGATTGAACAGCTTTGTGAAAAAATAGGTACAGACGGGCGGCTGGTTCAAAAAGACGGCAGAGTCTATATGGTTACGTTATCAGAAAAGCTAATTGTCACCATGCTTTCAAAAATAAGCAATCTGCTTTGTGGCGGAGGCATTTGGATGAACACTCAGCGGCCAGAATGGAATGATGCCAACAATGCAATAGTAGGCATCGGACTTTCCATGGTTACTGTGTATCACCTCCATGCGTACATAACCTTTTTGGAAAAGCTCTTTAAGGACAAGGACGGCTCTTTTGTTATCTCAAAGGAGGTTTGTGACTGGCTACTTGGTGCATTATCAGCAATTAAAGGCTTTAACGGAAAATTTCAAGGCAACGAAAAAAGCCTGCTGGACAGCTTAGGCAGACTTTTTTCAAATTATCGTGAAAATGCATACAAGAACGGCTTTTCCGCAAAAACAACTGTTGACTACAGCGAGGTAAAGGAGCTGCTTGACTTGTGCAGTGCCATGACCTTGCACACAATTAACCTAAATAAGGGTGATATTTACGAAACCTATAACTTGCTAAAAGAGGATTTTACATCAGTCCCTATGCGCCCAATGCTTGAGGGGCAATCGGCTGTCATTGGCTGTGGCTTATTAGAGGCCAATGAGGTATGCTCATTAATCGAAAACATGAAGCCCTCCCTCTATGACGAAAGCCTTCGGACGTACTTACTATATCCAAAAAAGCTAACCTCTCCCTTTGCCGAGAAAAACAGCTTTACAGCAGAAATAAAGGCAGACGGAAAAATAATTGTTGGAGACGTAAACAACGCATTGCATTTTGCTCCATCTATAACAACAAGGCAGCAGCTTGAACAAGCATTGGTACGCTCATCTTATTCAAAAGATGAGTGTAGTAAGCTAGTTGAGATTTTTGAGGCAACCTTTAATCACAACACTTTTACGGGACGCTCACAGGTTATGTACAAATTTGAGGGTATAGGCTGTGTTTATTGGCACCAAAATGCGAAGTTTGCTCTAGCTGTGCTTGAAACCGCTATCCGCACCCATATGGAGAGCAAGGACGTAGCTAAGGTATACGACGCTTACAGAGAGGTAACAAAGGGTTTTATATACAGAAAAACCCCTAAGGAGTGTAGCGCCATTCCAATAGAGCCATACTCACATACGTCCTTTAACGGTACAAGTGAGCAGCCGGGCATGACAGGTCAAGTAAAGGAATCCGTCATAATGCGGCGTGGAGAACTTGGGGTTGTGGTGAATGATGGCTGCTTATCCTTTTTGCCTTATTTTGTTGCTGGGGAAGAATTTGACGAAAACGGGGAGATTTGCTTTTCCGTTTGCGGAACCTCTGTTAAGTATATTAAAAATAACGGAATGGGCATGAAAATTACTTTTGCTGACAACACAGTCCTTACTTGCGCTGAAGAAAAACTTCCTGCCGAAATAAGCAAAGCTATTTTCGTGCGGGACGGTAGTGTTTTATCTGTTGAAATACAATGCTAAAAGGTTGTGCTGCAAAACTAAAAAATATAGTTTTGCAGCACAACCTTATTTTGTTTACATGGAATATTTTTTTCTTATCGTGTGCTTTGGCTGCCTGCGTCCAGCAGACTATCTATTCGGTCAGGTTCCTCAATTTTACCGTTTTTATTTTTCTTTGCTTTGGCGTTGGTTGACTTTTTGCTATTTTTATCTGGCATAAAAATTCCTCCATAATCATTTTAACATTTGTGGCGATGTACCGGAACAAGTACGCCGGACTTTTATACGGTTTAATTATTCCGGTTAGTAGTATTATTTCTTTAATAAAATAAATTTATACACTTTTTGGCTTGTTCAGCATATAACGTAACTAGGACAATTTATATTGTTCTAGGGCGTGTTTGAAAACTTATATTTTACACTAGATATAGTCTAGCACGGTTCAAGTTGGGCTATATGTAGTAATAAAATAATGTGAGTTCGACGAAATTGCAAAAACCGCAATTTCGTCAAACATAACGAGAAAATTGCTTCGCAATTTAAGCCACTAAAGCGGCTTATTCGACTTCGTCGAACTCACGTTAAAATAAAGTTTCCAAAAATCGCCTAGGAACCGCCCAGCAGGTTCCTTTTAAAAATCCGTCAAACGGGATTTTAAACAGGTTTAATTAATCGCTAAAGCATTTCGGAAGATAATCAAAAGCTATTTTAAAAAATATTTTCCGTATTTGATAGCGATTTTTTAACTTACAGGAGGTTACAGCATGGATAATAACATTTTAACTTATTTAAAACAAACCCTTCCAGCTATATCAGCAGTCAACCCCTTTAACGAGGTGGACGCTTTTGTGCTATCGGCTTTTGCTTACCTGCCACACGGCGCAGATGTGAGAGGTGAGCACAGCTTTACGGACATTAATCCTAAGGAGCTTACTATTTCTGAATTTTGTCACCGCCTTTTAAACCAGGGATTTGAGATTTTGAAGGCAAGGTTTGGCTCTTCAGGCGAGAAGGAGTTTACAGAAATGCTTGCGCTGTGCAGGCTGCTTGAAAAAAATCAGAGGTATGGTAACTTGCGTATTATTAACAATAAATTTAACAACTCCTACCTCTGTCAGTTTGCCGCATATACAGTTGAGCTTATAAGTAACAAGGCTTACGCCATTTGCTTTAGGGGTACAGACGGCACTTTTGAGGGTTGGCGGGAGGATTTTCAGCTTGTTAACGAGGACATACCCTCCCATTACGAGGCTCGTGCCTATACTGACGCAGATATTAGCAGCTACAGTAAAGCGGATTTTTATTTGATGGGGCACTCTAAGGGTGGCAACCTGGCTATTTATGCAGCAACTTGTGCAACAGAGAAGAGCAGAAGCTGTATGAAAGCCATTTATAATTTTGACGGGCCTGGTTTTTCCGCAGAATTTTTGGAAAGCCATTTGCTACCTGTTTTTAAGGTAAGAAGCAAGGTAAGGGCGTACTATATTGAAAATTCAATAATAGGTCAGCTATTGAAAGGACAGACACTATTCTGCCTGCCGGAGAATAGATTCTATGTCAAGGCAAACCCAAGGGCGATACTTTTGATGCAGCACTCTTGCTTTGAATGGATTATAATTGACGGAAGTTTTGAATATGGTTCAGAAAGTTTCATTAGCGTCTTGCTTAATAGGAAAATTGATGAGATAATAAATTCGGTAGATTCTGATCAGCTTAGTGACTACTTCAAACGAATTTTTGACGTACTGAGAAAGATTAAAGGTGACGAAGTGAAGCAGGAGTTTGAATCCAACCCTATTTTTAAATAGAGCTTTTATTTTAAATAGAGCTTCTATTTTAAATAGAGAGCTTCTAATCAAAAACTTAAAATTCTTAAAATGTAAAAGGAGAAATTTGATTAATGACAACGGTTTATACGTTAACAGGCATCTTTTCCTTGTTGTTTATTCTGGCCTATATTACGGATAAAGCTTATCTAAAGGTGTTGGGCAGAGTTGAGGTATTGCTATTTTTGGCGGGGCTAGTTTTGCGATTTGGCTTAGCCACGCTGGATTTGTCCTATAAGGCGGATATTAACTGCTTTATGGGCTGGAGCAACATGCTTATAAAGGACGGGTTATCAAGCTTCTACCGCCCTGACGTCTTTACCGACTACCCCCCAGGCTATATGTATATATTGTACCTTGTAGGTGCAATAAAAACCGCCTTTAAGCTATCGGGGTCACAATTTGAGATTTTAGTCAAAATTCCTGCAATGCTTTTTGACTGTGCAACAGGGATTTTAATTTTTAACATTGCCCAGGAGAAATTTAGCAAAAGCTTGGCAGCTACATTGTCGCTGGCATATTTGCTTAACCCGGCAATTATTGTAAACTCCGCCGTATGGGGACAGGTTGACGCAGTTAACACCTTTGTTGTCTTACTATCCTTTTACTACTTGACAAAAAAACGGTACTTAGGCTCCTGCCTGTTGTTTGCCGTAGCATTGCTTATTAAGCCCCAAGCCTTGTTCTTTACTCCCATATACTTATTTGTGGTATTTGACTATCTATATGACAATAAATTTAGCGCAAAATCATTTAAAAATGTTGCAATTTGGGGCTTCTCCTCTTTGCTGTTGATGGTTGCCGGTATGCTGCCCTTTACAAAGAACCTTGATTTCTCACCCATTATTGAGCAGTATATTAACACCATAACCTCCTATCCCTACGCTTCCCTTAACGCCTACAACTTCTATTCCTTCATGGGTGCTAACTGGATGCCCGTAACAAGGCGTGTATTCGGACTTACAATAACTGTATGGGGTTCCATATTTATACAGCTAATTGTATATCTTAGTCTTTATTTGCTTTACCGCTTCAAGGACAAGTCTAATTATTTTTTTACGGCAGGGCTGATTAACGCCTTGACCTTTATGTTCTCCACAAGAATGCATGAGCGGTACTTATTTCCCTCCCTGTCCTTATTTCTTATAGCTTTTCTATATAAAAAGGAAAGGAAATTTCTGCTCCTGTATGCTGGATTTTCCGTAACGCTGTTCATAAATTGCCTTGATGTTTTAGTAATGTTGAAAAATGGCAATGATTTAGCCATGCTGAATAAAACACTATTTATTGTTTCGGCAGCAAATGTGATTTTAACAGGAATTATGCTATACACAGCTTTCGCCGCCTACCTCACGGACAAGCCCGGGGCAAATGCATTGCGAAAGTTTGACCAAGACTCAGTAACAGGTGGTGGCATATTGAATAGAAACGATTTTATTATTATAGGTGTGCTGACGGTTATATATGCTGCTATTGCGTTCTTTAGCCTTGGAGACAAGGAAGCACCCCAAACCCTATGGCGCCCCAATCCACAAGAAGAAGCCATCGTATACTTTGGCGAGACGAAAAGTCTTTCACAGCTGCAACTTTTTAACGGCCCACGGCAGGAAAAGATATTTGAGGTTTATACCTCTTTGAACGGAGAGGAATGGGTTAAGGTTGACCAGGAGAAGGATTTTTCTACAGGCTCCGTGTTTGCTTGGCATCAGCTTGATTTATATGTTGAAGCCAGCTATATAAAAATTGTTCCGCGGGACAGCCAGCTAATGCTTAACGAAGTAGCCTTCCGTGATGAGTTGAACAGAATTATTCCCATTAAGGCAGTAAATAAACCGGAAGCCAATACACTCTTTGACGAGCAGCACCTTGTGCCGGCAAAGCCGACTTACATGAACGGCACATATTTCGACGAGATTTACCACGCAAGAACAGCCTATGAGTTTATTCATAAGCTGGAGGTGTATGAGTGGACGCATCCGCCTTTAGGCAAGGTTATAATGGCGGCAGGTATTAAGATGTTTGGGATGACGCCCTTTGGCTGGCGGTTTATGGGTACTTTTTTCGGGGTACTTATGCTGCCGCTGCTGTATGCCTTTGCCAAGCGGTTGTTTAACAGCAGCTTTTGGGCGTTGTTTGCTACGTTTATATTCACCTTTGACTTTATGCACTTCGCTCAAACTAGAATTGCTACTATAGATACCTATGTTACTATATTTATTATTGGCATGTATTATTTCATGTATGTTTACGTTACCACAGATTTTTACAAGGACGGATATAAGAAATTATTTATACCGCTGACTCTTTCCGGAGTATTTATGGGACTTGCCATTGCGGCAAAATGGCCGGGGGTTTATGCTGGCGGTGGACTTGCTCTTATATTTTTTCATCATTTGTTTATGCAGTATAAACGGTATAAGAAAGATGATCGGTTGCCATTTTTCAAAATTGCACGCTCTACGGTACTGTACTGCTTTGTAGCTTTTGTGTTTATTCCACTATTAATTTATGTTTTATCTTATATTCCATACTTACAGACCCCGGGCAAGGCCGGGATAAAAAGTATATTGGACAACCAGTCCGCTATGCTAGGCTATCACGCCAACGTAACCTCAGAGCACCCGTATTCTGCTCAGTGGTGGAAGTGGCCATTTGATATTCGCCCCATTTTTTACTACTCCGGGTTGGTTTCCTCCCAAGCGGTTAATGGGATTACTAAGGATATTCGCTCAGGCATAAGCTCCTTTGGCAATCCTGCTGTATGGTGGGTTGGGGTTGTTGGATTATTTTATGCGGTTTCGTCTATATCTAAGAAATACTCTAATATTTTGTTCTTCCTTATTATAGGATTCTTAGCTCAATATTTGCCATGGGTGCTGGTTACTAGGACAACCTATATTTATCATTACTTTCCCAGTGTGCCTTTTATTGTGCTTTTGATTACTTATTTGTTTAGGGACTATTTTTATGACAGACGAAAGTTTGCTTTTGCCTTTATGGTTATTGTGTTTGTGTTGTTTGTTATGTTTTATCCTGTGCTTTCGGGTATGGGGGTAGACCCCGATTATGTACGGAGGTTTTTGCGTTGGCTTCCCACTTGGCAGTTGATTTAGGCATAATGGGATTGCTGATTTATAGGAGGTAAAAATGTCAGAAGTAAAATATACGGTCATAGTACCCTGCTTTAACGAAGAGGAGGTTATAAAGGAAACTCATACTAGGCTTTCTCAGGTTATGGGGCAGACGGGAGAGAGCTTTGAGCTTTTATACGTTAACGACGGCAGCAGAGACAAGACGGCGCAGATTATTGCGGAGATTGCCAGAGAGGACGAAAACGTTCGTCTTGTAAATTTCTCGAGAAATTTTGGACATCAGCTTGCTGTTACCGCCGGTATGGATTATGCCGGTGGGGAGGCAGTTGTTGTAATTGATGCTGATTTGCAGGACCCTCCCCAGGTGATTTTGGAAATGATTAAGCTGTGGAAGGAAGGCTACGATGTAGTATACGGTCAGCGTCTTAAGCGTGAGGGCGAAACTGCCTTTAAAAAAGCTACAGCAAAGATGTATTACCGCTTCCTCCGAAAGCTTACTACTGTTGATATTCCTGTGGATACTGGGGATTTTCGCCTTATGGATAGGAAGGTTGTAGATACTCTAAAGCGGTTTACCGAAAGGAACCGCTTTATTAGGGGTATGGTGAGCTGGGTTGGGTTTAAGCAGACTGCTGTGCAGTTTGCTCGGGAGCCTCGCTTTGCCGGGGAGACTAAGTATCCGCTAAAGCGTATGCTTAAGTTTGCCATAGACGGTATTACCGCCTTTTCATATAAGCCGCTTAAGCTTGCTACTACCATTGGATTTTTTATTTCGTTTTTGTCCTTTGCATATTTGGTGGTGGTGTTTGCCCAACGGATTTTTACCTCCACAACTATTACAGGCTGGGCTTCTACTATAGCTGTTATTCTTTTCTCACAAGGCATTATTTTGATGATTCTTGGTATAATGGGAGAATATATAGGTAGAATCTACGATGAAATAAAAAACCGCCCAATGTATATTGTGGCGGAGGAAATCGGTTTTAGTAAGGAGGTCGTAGAAAAATAGCATGAAGGATATACTAAAGAAGGTATTAAACAGAGAAACCGTTCTCTATTTGGTATTTGGGGTTTTGGCTACGTTAATAAGTTATTTTGTATATTCCCTGCTTATTGAGCAGGGTTTTTCCATTGTGGCAGCAAATACAGGCTCTACAGTTATTGCTGTTTTGTTTGCCTTTGTTACAAATAAGCTTTTTGTTTTTCGCTC
>CAYWBF010000053.1:0-11254 GCA_964456085.1 uncultured Eubacteriales bacterium | reverse complement strand
ACGGCAAAAAAAGGTTTTCTCCCCCAATGCCCCCTCTTTCCAAAAAAGCCGGATAGAAGGCATGAGATGTTTTTAGTGGGTAAGTAAACAAAAATAAAGCCTCCAGGGCAGTTATTAAAACCGCTTTGGAGGCTTTGTTTATGTAAAATTTATTAATATCTTTCAACAAGCAGACTTGTTCCCATTCCGCCGCCGATGCATAGAGTTGCTAAGCCTTTTTTAACATCTCTCTTAGTCATTTCATATAGTAAGGTTGTTAAAATTCTTGCTCCTGATGCTCCAACGGGGTGGCCGATAGCGATTGCGCCACCGTTTACGTTTACCTTTTCAATGTCCAGCCCTAAATCTCTAACTACGGAGATAGACTGAGCGGCGAAGGCTTCATTTGCTTCAATTAAATCAATATCAGAAAGGCTCCAGCCTGTCTTTTTAAGAGCAGCCTGTACTGCTGGCACAGGGCCATAGCCCATAATAGAAGGGTCTACACCAGCGCTGGCAAAGCCAACGATTTCTGCTAGTATAGGAGCGCCTAGTTCTTCTGCCTTCTCCTTGCTCATAACCACAAGCATAGCAGCACCGTCGTTAATACCCGAGGCGTTAGCGGCTGTTACTGTGCCGTCTTTTTTAAAGGCTGGTCTAAGGTTACAGATTTTTTCGTAGCTTACGCCGTATTTTATAAATTCGTCCTTGTCAAATACAATAGGGTCGCCTTTTTTCTGTGGGATTGTAACAGGTCCGATTTCGTCAGCGAAGCGTCCGGACGCTTGAGCGGCTTCTGCCTTGTTCTGGCTGTTTACGGCAAATTTATCCTGCTCCTCACGGGTGATTCCCCATTTTTCAGCGATATTTTCTGCCGTTACTCCCATGTGATAGTCATTAAATACATCAGTTAAGCCATCACTAATAAGCGAGTCTAGCAGCTTGCCTTCTCCCATTTTATATCCATTTCTGGCATTTTTAAGTAAGTAAGGTGCATTAGTCATGCTTTCTGTTCCGCCGCAAACAATAACCTCTGCATCGCCGCTGCGGATAAACTGATAAGCCATACTAACGGCTCTTAAGCCAGAGCCGCAAAGTTTGTTTATAGTCATAGCTGTTGAACTTACGGGTACGCCTGAATGAACTGCCACCTGTCTGGCTACGTTTTGTCCAAGGCCGGCGCTTAATATATTTCCTACTATTACTTCTTCAACTACAGATGGATCAATATTTGCTCGCTTAATTGCCTCCTTTGCGGCAATTACCCCCAAATCAACGGCAGAAAAACCTGACAGACTTCCGTTAAAGGAACCTACTGCTGTTCTTGCTGCTGAAGCTATTACTACCCTTTTCATAAAATCTCCCTTTCTCGATTAAAGTAATATGTTTACTATTACATCATAATAATAGCATCGTAGTAGCAAAAAGTAAACAAAATTCACTATTATATTTTAATTTCAAGCAAAATATGCACATAAAGCAACATAGCGTTTGACTATGGTTTTGTTCTCTGAGATACTTTGCTTAAACACATCATTCGCTCGTAAAAATATCTGATTTATCATAGAAAGGTTATTAGTTGCCGTAATTAGTTAAATAATAATCTTTTCAATAAACAACGTATTCTGCTCAGTTAAGTCAAGGAGGATACAATCCTCACGCTTAGGCATTGATAGTCTAATCTTTGGTCGAGTGGGTATGCTTGTTTGAGAAATAACAACGGCGCTTTGACCGTTACTAAGCATTACAGTAGAACCGCTGGGGTAAATAGAAACTGTGGAGTTAAAATATTTTATTATTAAAGGGTCTATAACTATGCCCATCTGAGAGTTAACGTACTCAAAGGCCTCATGCTCCTTCATTTTGCTTTGGTATCCGTACCCGTTAACAAGGCTGTCATATAGGTCAGCTGCCGCAATAATTCTTGCTCCTATGTAAATAGCTTCTCCTGCAAGTCGCTTTGGATAACCCGAGCCGTCATAACATTCATGGTGCATTAGGCAGCTTGTGTATGTTCTTGTAGAGGAAGTTTTTATCGCCTTAAGCTTGTTAAAAATCTTATCCGGGTGGCTTTTATTAGTCAAATCGTCGTCCATTTTATCCAAACAGGCATCGTGTAATAAGGCGGCTGTAACTATATCTTTAATTAGGGCTGGGCTAAATTCATTATCTAAGGAGTATCTAATGACCATGGCTGCAACAATAGTCGCTACGTTAAGTGCGTGGTGACATCGGCTATCTTTAATGGTGAACAGATTAAATATATTAACAGGCTGGTCGGCTGTAGGGCCAATATCCTCTAATATACCTTTAACAGATTTTTCCAGAGCAATACTGTTTAAAGGCTTACCACTGGAAATAGACTCAAAAACCCCCGACATTGCAGATATTACATAGGACTTTGTTTCAATTGAAAGGGTGGCTTTAGCCTCAACATCATCAAAAAGCTCGTCTTGTATAAAAACCAAATCCACTCCAAAGCTCTTAAGCTTAGAAATATAAGCTTCTGTTATAAGAGCGTTTGATGGCAGTAAGACAATCCCTTCCTGGTTGAGTATGGGCATAGCAAGCCTGTCATTTACCTTCAAAGAATTAATGCTAATTAAGCGCATAGAATCCCCCATTCCATAATTATACAGTCATTTTATAATATGAGCATTATTAAGTCAAACATTTTTAGCACCTATAAGCAAAAAGAACCAATATGTAAAAATATTTGCAAATAGAAAAGAAGATACTAAGAAAGATTTCTCTTGGTATCTTCTTTTTGTTCTTTCAAGCTATAAAACTAATCTGACAAATAATAGAACTATTAGACCTATTTCTATTAAGCCCACATATCCAAAAAATGAATATGCCATAGCCACAAAGTTTGAAAAACCAAAATGGGCAGAAAAAATTGCTGCGGCGATAATTATTAGCTTTAATTTTAGCGGCTTCATATTAACCTTTGGGGTAAGCCACTTTAAAAAGGAAAACCCATTTGCTAAGGCTGTAGATAGAATGGCGCATAGCAAAACTGCAAGGTACAAATATTTTATTCCGTTTCCAAGGCTATCCACTATTTTCATCATAGGTATTTCAAATGCCTTAACCGAGTCATAGCTCATAAATAATGGCAAGGAAAATGACAGCGCAATTAGGCCTATAGAAACACCGCCAGCAATTGAGGCAAAAGCAACTATTTTTTTACTGGTTAGATAGTTTGACATATCCGTTACTACAGTTAAGGCAGTAATAATATTATATGAGGAGTATAGAATGGCAGAGAAAAACCAGTTTTTTAACAGCGCGCTATCAAGCTGTAAAAACACAGGTGATTTGTTATTAAAGAACGAGTAAAAGCCGATAAATACTCCACCTGCTATTAGAATAGGCGAAAATATTGTATTTAGGCTTACTATTAAGCTAAAGTCAAATAAAAAAATAAATAGGCAGATACCACCTAGAAGAATAATCCCAAGGGTACTTGACAGTCCAAAGCTCTCTTTAAAAATTGCTCCTCCGGCAGAAAGCATAGTGGAAAATAAAATAAAAAGGAAAAACGCTATAACCACCTCAAATAATTCTGATAGGCGCTTTCCCATTAAAAAGGCTACAAAATCACCGTAGCCTTTTATTTTTTTGTAATAGCAAATACTAAGGGAGGCGTATGCAATAAAACAAAAAATAAGGGTTGATAAGACTATGCCTAAAAAGCCCTTCTCCTTATAGCTCACAAAAAATTGCATAAGCTCCTGACCGGACGCAAAGCCTGCTCCAAGCACCACTGCCGTGTAAGTTGACGCAATCTTTATAATATTTGTAGCTTCTTTCTTGCTTATCATATAACACCTCAAAGGTTTTTCTTGAATATTTGTCGAAATATACTTAATATTATGATAAAGCTAATAATTATAAAAAGGATAGATTCCCTTGAAAGAATTATTTAATAAAAGCTTTAAGCTTTTGAATAATAAGCTATCTTCCTCACAGTCACTTGTTAGACTTACTAAGGGCTTAGAAACATTAGAGTCAAAAAAATATGACATTATAAGCATATGCTGTGTACTGGCAGTCATTACGCTGTTGCTTTATCTTTATGGCTATGTACGTGGGGAAGCTTCGTTAATTAGCGGTATGGAGCAAGAGCTTAGGATTAAAACCCGGCTGCTAAATCTAAAATCTGAAAGCATTAGCAACACGGAAGCATTAAGGGAGCAGCTTAATACCTCCCAAGTAGAGGCGGAGCGTCTTGATTTTAAAATTGTTTCACCAGAAAATGTCCCAACCGCGCTAGTACAAATAAGAAAGCTAATGGAGGAATGTGGAATTACCGTATTGGAAAACAGAATGCTGGAAAAAAAGGAATTGGAAATGGGAAATGTGTTCAGCCAAAGAGTAAGCATAGGAGGTATTTCTACCCCGGAGAATATTTTAAAATATATGGACAAAATTATTTCCCATGATATTTTATTTACAATAAAGCGAATCAGATTAGATTTTGAGCAGCCAGTTAATAAAAATGAGGTTTATGCATACTTTGAAATTATTTTTTATACACAGTAGATTGTTATGAATACTAAAATTTTTCGGTTAGCAATACCCCAATAACAAAGCCTGCCATTGCCCCAATGGTAGAGAGTCGTCCATGCCAAATATCCTTTGATTCCGGAATAACCTGGCCGCAGGTAATGTATAGCATCACTCCACCTGCAAAGCTAAGGCTTACAGCCAGCACTATGGTTGAAATATTGCTTATTGTACTTCCGATAAGACTGCCAAAGGCCATTGGCAAGGAGAATACAAAGGAGTAGGACAAAATTCTATTTACATGCAGTCCACTTTTGATTAGTGGATAGAATACGCCGATGGCTTCTGCCAGACAGTGTATTGAGATAATTACGGCGATTTTTATTCCTGTGGTAAGGTTTATGGAGGTTAAAGCCCCAAGTGCCATTCCCTCTGGAATGTTATGTAGCATTACACCCAAACCTAGCAGCATACCTGTTTTTAAATACTTGGCATTTACAGAGCTTGAAAGCTGTTCCTTGAAATCAGTTAAACTTTTTTCAAGAACGGCACATACGCAAACCCCTGCCACTATTCCTGCTACCCCGAAATAAAAGCTGCTATTTTCAAGCGCAATAGGCAGCATTTCAAAGCAGACGAAGGAAATCAAAAGTCCTGCGGTAAATCCCATAAGGGTTCCGAAAAATCTGTTGCCCCGCTTTTTAGTAGCAATGGAAAACAACGCACCGCCTAAAAAGCCGACTAACCCAGCTAAATATCCAATCATTGTAAAAATTCCTATTTTAATCAAAAAGAAAACCCCCTTTATAATATAAATATATTATTTAAGGGGGTTTTTTATGTTTTGATATAGACATCTTTTATTATAGTTGCACTGTAGTATCCACTTTGGTGTTAGTCTTTGTGGAATCCTTCTTCTGCTCCTCAACCCAATGCTTACCTTCTTCCTTTGCAATGGCTTCAATATTTAGAACAAGGGTCTTATCCTTATTCTCATCGCAATAAGGAGGTAATAGTGTTAAATATTTTACAACCTCGCTTTTTAACGCCTCTGCGCTTATTCTGTATCGAAGCCAGTTTTCACGACAGGCAAATAATGAAACAACAGCAGTTAAGATGGTGCTTAGTCCGCCAAGCACGGAGATAAATATTTTTGTAGAAGAATTATCAAATGCGAAGTTGGTCGCTATTGGAATCAAAACTCCAATAGCAGAAACGGTGATGGTGCTTGACATGAATGAAATTTTGTATAAGGAAGCTCTTTTTACGTACCAAATCAAAAGATTACTAACCCGATAGCGAATGATGTCGTTTTCTATCTTGTCTAAAATTTCTAGAATAAACTTTTTTTCATTGTCATAGTCGTATAAATTACTCTTGTACATAAAATTCCCCCTTGGATTTCCCCTACCCTACATTACTGCAACTTTATTTGCTTATAAGCCCGAATTAATGATAAAGCCTTTTCCGTTACATTTTAGAAAATTATGTATTTTTTGGTTCACAGCCTTATTCACGGCTAGACTGCCGATTCTTAGCATGTCCTCCTCAATCTCACCGCAGGCAATATTTTCAAGCCTTTTGCTTCGTCCCATTAGCCACAAAAATGACTGCTCCAAATCTGAGCCAAAGTTAACCTTACTTATCCCTCCCCCTTCTAAATAAATGGCTTCTGACAGCATTTCCTCTGGAATACCTGAACCGCCTTGTAGAGTTAGGTACACGTTTGTAAGCTCTCTTATGCCTTTAATTATCTCTAGGTCTATATGTGGCTCTCTGTCTGTATAAAAGCCTTTCACTGTGCCCACAGATATGGACAAGGCATCAATGCCCGTTTTTTCTACAAAATCCTTGGCTTCCTCGGGGTCTGTATAAAGCTCGTAGTTTGGTTCAGTTTCAACAAGGTCATTTGAGGCTACCCTGCCAAGCTGGGCTTCTACGCACACGCTATTTTCGTGGGCATACTCCACAACCTCGGCAGTAATTTCCACATTTTCATCAAATTCCTTATCAGAAGCGTCAATCATAACCGACTCAAAACCTGCTTCAATTGCCTCCTTAATAATGTCTAAATTTTCACCATGATTAAAATGCAGCGTAGTAGGAACGGTAATGTATAGCTGCTTTAACTGATTAAAATACTCATCGGCAAATTCCTTAAGGGTTATGCCGTAAATCTCCAGCTCCTTTTGTGAAACTTGAATAATAGCTGGCGCTATACTTTGCTGGGCAGATGCCAATACAGGCTTAATCATACAGGTGTATCTTGGTGAGTATGCTCCAACTGCATATTGTTGAGCAATGGTGTGCCTTAAAATTTGTGTTAATTTCATAAAATTCTTCCCCAATCCCTTTTTTATTTAATTATACTAAACATAAATTAATTGTCAATTACAGCAAAAATCTTTGTTGATACAATTAATATGCCAATTTTAATTTTAAGGAAGCTTTGAAAACCTGACCTTATTGAAATAAGGTAGCTAATGTAGTAAAATCTGAAAGATACAAAAAATTATAGAGGATGGCTGTAATGAATATTTTGCATCTCAAATATGTTGTTGAGGTAGAAAAAACTCAATCTATAAATAAAGCCGCAGAAGCGCTGTTCATGGGGCAGCCAAACCTTAGCCGAGCCATAAAGGAGCTTGAAGAATCACTGGGCATTACTATTTTTAAAAGAACCTCCAAAGGAATCCTCCCTACTGAGCAAGGAGAAAAATTCCTTCTCCATGCAAAAAGTATATTGCAGCAGATAGAAGAAATAGAGGCGCTGTACAATCAGGAAAAATCCCCGAAGCTTAAGCTGAATATTTCTGTACCCCGAGCGAGCTACATTTCTCATGCCTTTACGGAGCTTGTAAAAGAAATGGATAGGTCTAACGGCATTGAGCTTAACTTTAAGGAAACAAACTCCTTTAGAACGGTAAAAAATCTTACAGAAAACGAATACCATCTAGGGGTAATACGCTTCCAAGCTATTCATGAGCAGTATTTCCAAACAATGCTAAAAGCAAAGGATTTAGCATGGCAGGAGCTTTGGGAGTTTAGCTATTTAATTTTAACCTCTGGTAACAGCCCTCTGGGAAAATTAACGGAGGTCACCCTTGGTAATCTTAATGATTTAATAGAAGTAACCCACGGCGACCCTTATATACCATATATATCCTTAGCTGCCGCACGAAAGGAGGAATTTTTGGAGCCTACCAAAAATAGAATATTTGTTTATGAAAGAGGCAGCCAGTTTGATTTGCTAAGTAACGTTCACTCCACATACATGTGGGTTTCTCCTGTACCTAAAAGTCTGTTGGAGAGCCATAGGCTAATACAAAAAACATGTTCTGACAATAAACGAAAGTATAAGGATTTATTAATTTATAGAAAAGGCCATAAGCTTAGTCCCTTGGAAGAAAGCTTCGTTGATAAGCTTTATAAGACACAGAAAGAAGCAGTAGACAATACGTTAGATAAATCGCATTAAATTAGATAAAGGTATATCGATAAAAACATATCGATATACCTTTTTTGCATTACCCTAAATTTGTTTGTAGTATTAAAATAAATATAGATTTTGGAAAGGATGTGTTGAATTGTCTCCGCAAAGTATTTCAAGGCAGTCGCTTAAGCGATTACCCTTATATCTTAACTACTTAAAATCCCTCCCCGATGCCGACACAGGCAATATTTCTGCCACCCTAGTTGCGGAAGCGCTGCAGCTTAACGATGTTCAGGTTCGTAAGGATCTAGCATTCGTCAGCTCAGCGGGAAAGCCCAAAATAGGTTACGTTACCTCCCAGCTAATAAAGGATTTGGAAATTTTCCTGGGATATAACGATACAAGCGACGCAGTACTGGTGGGAGCAGGCAGGCTTGGGAGAGCCTTGCTTAATTATAAGGGTTTTGCCGATTATGGCTTGAATATTTTAGCCGCCTTTGACGTAGATGAAAGTCTTGCTGAATTTGAGGGCAAGAAAATTTTTCATCTAAGTAAGCTAAAGGATTTATGTATAAGAATGAATGTGAGGATAGGTATTATTACGGTGCCTGCTCATAACGCCCAAGAGGTTTGCGACATTCTTGTTGACGGCGGTGTATTGGCCATATGGAATTTTGCCCCAACACATTTAATGGCACCTCCACAGGTGCTCATCCAAAATGAAAACATGGCGTCCTCATTGGCGCTGTTGTCTAATCATCTTAAGGAAAAGTTTAAATAATAAAGTATGGATTAAATACAGCTATTCATACCAATAAAAGGAGATTCATAATTATGGAAACAATAAGCACTGTTGAAGGCCTTTTATCTGCTATTGCCCAAATGCGAGAGGTTCAAAAGGAATTTGCTACATATTCCCAAGAGCAGGTAGATAGGATTTTCAAAGCGGCAGCTACAGCCGCCAACAAAAGCCGCATCAGCCTTGCAAAAATGGCTGTTGCAGAAACAGGCATGGGCATTGTAGAGGATAAGGTAATTAAAAACCACTACGCCTCTGAATATATTTACAACGCCTACAAGGATTTTAAAACCTGCGGTATTATTGAGGAGGACAAAGCTTTTGGAATTAAGAAGGTTGCGGAGCCGGTGGGAATTATTGCCGCCGTTATCCCTACTACAAATCCTACCTCTACCGCAATTTTTAAAACACTGCTTGCTTTAAAAACAAGAAACTGCATAATTATTAGCCCACACCCAAGAGCAAAGGATTGTACTATTGCAGCGGCAAGACTTGTGCTTGAAGCTGCTGTTGCTGCCGGTGCTCCCGAGGGTATTATAAACTGGATTGATGTGCCAAGTTTGGAGCTTTCCAACACTGTAATGAGAGAGGCTGACTTAATTCTTGCCACAGGCGGCTCTGGCATGGTAAGGTCTGCATACTCCTCCGGTAAGCCTGCCATTGGGGTAGGTGCTGGAAATACTCCTGCGATTATTGACGAGTCAGCAGATATTCTACTTGCTGTAAGCTCTATTATTCTTTCAAAAACCTTTGACAACGGTATGATTTGTGCGTCAGAGCAGTCTGTTATCGTTCATGAGAGCATATATGAAAAGGTAAGAAACGAGTTCAAGGTAAGAGGTTGCTACCTTCTTAATCCAGAGGAAACACAGCTTGTACGCAAAACTATAATAATCAACGGCGCTCTTAACGCAAAAATCGTTGGGCAGCCTGCATATAAAATTGCTAAGCTTGCTGGAGTAGATGTTCCTGTGGAAACAAAAATTCTTATCGGTGAGGTAGAAAGTGTAGATATTTCCGAGGAATTTGCCCATGAAAAGCTTAGCCCTGTTCTTGCAATGTACAAAGCAAAGGATTTTGGCGACGCTCTTGACAAGGCAGAGCAGCTTATTGCTGACGGCGGTATTGGTCATACCTCCTCTGTGTACCTTAACTGCGTAACCCAACAGGATAAGCTTAACCAATTTGCCGAAAGAATGAAAACCTGCCGTATTCTTGTAAACACCCCCTCCTCTCATGGTGGTATAGGTGACCTATACAATTTCCGACTTGCACCATCTCTAACCTTAGGCTGCGGTTCCTGGGGCGGCAACTCCGTTTCAGACAATGTAGGGGTAAAGCACCTGCTTAACATTAAAACAGTGGCCGAAAGGAGAGAGAATATGCTTTGGTTCAGAACACCTCAGAAGATTTATATTAAAAATGGCTGCTTGCCAGTAGCTCTTGACGAGCTTAAAAACGTGCTGGGCAAGAAAAAAGCCTTTATTGTAACAGATACCTTCCTATTTGAAAACGGATACTCAAAAGCTGTAACTGATAAGCTGGACGAAATGGGCATCACCCATACTACCTTCTTTGATGTAGCACCAGACCCAACCTTAGCCTGTGCAAAAGAGGGCGCAGCAGCCATGAACGCCTTTAAGCCGGACTGCATTATTGCCCTAGGCGGTGGCAGTGCTATGGACGCCGCAAAAATCATGTGGGTACTGTATGAGCACCCAGAGGTTGACTTTATGGATATGGCAATGCGTTTTGCAGATATTCGCAAGCGTATATACCCATTTCCAAAAATGGGCGAGAAGGCTTACTTCATAGCAATCCCTACATCTGCTGGTACAGGCAGCGAGGTTACACCATTTGCCGTTATCACAGATGAGGAAACAGGAGTTAAATATCCGCTTGCTGACTATGAGCTTATGCCAAACATGGCTATTGTTGACGCCGACCTTATGATGAACATGCCAAAAGGGCTGACATCTGCTTCTGGTATAGACGCAATGACCCACGCCCTTGAAGCATACGCATCAATGCTTGCTACAGACTATACAGACAGCCTTGCATTAAAATCCTTGAAGATGATATTTGAATATCTTCCTGTTGCCTACGAAAACGGCGCAGCTGACCCTAAGGCAAGAGAAAAAATGGCCAACGCCTCAACAATGGCTGGTATGGCATTTGCCAACGCCTTCTTAGGGGTATGCCACTCTATGGCGCATAAGCTGGGAGCTTTTTATCATCTGCCTCATGGTATAGCAAACGCCTTAATGATAAATGAGGTTATTAAGTTTAACGCTGATGAGTGCCCAATCAAAATGGGAGCCTTCTCTCAATACGACCACCCTCATACTTTAGCAAGATACGCTGAGATTGCTGACTACCTTGGGCTAAAAGGCAGAGATAACAAGGAAAAGGTAGAAAGCCTTTTAAAAGCCATTGACTCTCTTAAGGAAAAGGTTGGCATCAAAAAATCCATTAAGGATTACGGTATTGACGAAAAGAGCTTCTACGAAAATCTTGATGAAATGACAGAG
>CAYWBF010000052.1:0-11260 GCA_964456085.1 uncultured Eubacteriales bacterium | reverse complement strand
TCACCCTTATAATAGTATCATAGTGATTGTTCAGAAATAAGTGTCTATATACATTTTCAGAAACCCACTTGAAACGTGTGGGTTTCTGAAAATGTGAGACGCTAATTTTGAAGCAATCCCATACTTTCTAAAACTTATGGCAATTCCGAGAACACTCTGGAATTTCCCTATCTGAATTAGTATCAATTACTATTATTATATGAATCTTATGAGAAAAGTAAATACCTATATTAAGGAAATTTAATTAATTTTAGTAATTTTAATTAAACCGGAAATATTTTGGGTGATACTGGGATTACCGACATACTCTACGCTGCCTGTACCGGAGCCGTTTATATCAAGGGTTTCTTCCGCATAAACAGTGTTAGTGACTGCACCGGAAAAATCCAGAGCTACGTTTTTAGCCTTAAATTCCTTAGTATTTATTGAACCTGCGCCGGAGGCTTCAATATCTAAGCTTTCGCCTTCACCCCTAAGTGTAATAGAGGCGGCGCCGCCGGAATGTGCTTCAATTTTTTTACAGTTAATGTCAAAGTTAATCTTGGTTTCGCCGTATAGTTCAAGCAAAAGCTCCTCATAGTTTAATGTGTCGCTGCTCTCAATACTAACCTTGCCTAGTGATTTTATAAGAGATAAATTGGAGCTTCCCAGCCTTATCTCAATATCCTGTCTGCCTCTTAAAATAGAATTATTCTTTGCGGCTATTTTAAGATTTCCATTTTTCTTTTCGATATCGAGGTGCTCAATAAGATTTTGGTCAATTACAAATTCAATAGAGCTGCTGTCTGTGTTGGAAATAATAACCTTAGCTTCTATTCTTTCAATAGTGAGAGAAAGGGAATCATAATTACTCCCAATATCAAACTTGTAGTCAACTATCTTTCCGTTTCCGTTAACCACATCGTTAGTAATGTTGCCTTCAAAGCTCACAATAGCACACCCGGATAGCATAAGTGATAATAATAAAACTGTAAGTAATCTCATTTTGGCACCTCATTTATAAATTAATTTTTTTGTTAAGCAAGCTGGAGGTAGCAAGGAACAAACAAAGAGAAATAATAGCCTTGCCGGAAAAATAAACAGCTACCCTGTACGGGTCATTAATATTTACATTGGATACGAAGAAAAATCCATACATGGCTGATAATTTATTGCCTGTAATAAGTTGAAAAAACAAATCTGTAACGGGAAGTAGGTAAGACGTCAAAATATAAACAAGCAATACAAAAAACATTTTCATATCAAGCATTTTTGTTATAGCTACTGAAAAATATATTGCTGCTACAAGCTGAACCGCAATAAAGATTACAAGTAAGCCTTGAATAATTAAAGAACTGTTAAATTCTAAAGGGTAGAATTTGAAATAACTGATCGCTCCGGTAAATCTCAGCACACTTAGAATAAAAGGGAGAATAAAAAACGTAAAAAATATAATACAATCCAAAAAAGTAACTAGGTATCTGGATAAAAGAAATTTTTCTTGCTTATGTGGTACAAGAAAAATCAAATACCTAGAATCATCAAAAAAGTCTCGTGCTATACTGAAAATAAAGCTAAGGGCAAAGGAAATTCCTCCGGCTACAAGTAGAAAAGCAGAAAATGTTATTCCCAGCTCCATAGAGCCAAAGCCAATAATAGAGGAATCCCCAAAGATAAGCTGCAGCAGTAAATAGCCCGGTATGGCAGCCAATGCAAAAAGGTATGTACCCTTTCTGTTTATTAACTCAAACTTTATAAGCTTACTCATTGCCAAACACCTCCACGTATAGCTGCTCTATTGACTTATTATGCTGCTCCCTCAAGACATCGCTCTCGCCGGATAGAATTATTTTGCCTTTTTTAAGAAAGAGCACATCGTCAAAAATTCTTTCCACGTCTGCTATTAGGTGGGTTGAAATAAGCACTGTACATTTTTGAGAATTATAGTAATTGATTATAGCGTCAATAATTTTTGTCTTTGCTATAGGGTCTACCCCTCCGAAAGGCTCGTCAAGTATAAACAGCTGCGCCTGTCTTGAAAAGGTAAGGGCAAGCAAAAATCGCTCACACATACCCTTTGAAAGTGATTTTACTAAGTCATTTTTGTTAAGCTTCATAAAATCTATTAGCTCATCACATTTTTTGCTGTCAAAGTCGGGGAACATATCATGAAAAAATTTAATTCCATCGCTTACCTTCATACCTTTGTATAAAAAATTCCTGTCGGGCATAAAGGAAATTTTTAGCTTTGATTCTGCCCCCGGGTTTTTATCAAAAACGCTTATGGAGCCGCCGCTTTTTTGGTTCAGCCCGGCTATAATTTTTAGCAGGGTGGTTTTACCGCTGCCGTTTTCGCCCATAAGCCCCGTTATTCTTCCTTCTCTAATATTAAAGGTGGCTCCGCTTAAAGCTTGCTTTCTGCCAAAGCTTTTTTCCAACTCTTCTGCCGTTACTAAGTAAATCATTAATTGTCCTCCTTGCTATTTTCTATAAATTGGCTTAATACCTTAAGCACATCTTCGCCCCTTATGCCAATTTGAAGCATGGAGCTTAAAAACAGACTTATATATTTTTGTGAAAGCTCATTTTGCATAAGGCTTATTCTCTCCTTATTTGAAGTGACATAAACTCCAAGACCTCTTTGGGCTTCTGATACCCCTTCGCGCTCCAATTCCTGATATGCTCTTGAAACTGTGTTTGGGTTAACCTTTAGCTTTTCAGAAAGCTCTCGTATGGAAGGCAGCTTTTCCCCGGGGGGAAGCCTTCCTATGCAAATTTCGCTTTTAACATGCTCCACTATCTGTAGATAAATAGGTGTTGTGTCGATAAAGTTTACCATAGCTTCGCTCCTTTTGCCAGCATTAGTGTACTAATGAAATAGTACACTAATGCTGGCAGGATGTCAATAGCATTTTTAAATTTTTTTTATGAATTAATGACAGCTACAATGGAAAACTAAATATTGCTGCATAGCTTGCAGTATATTAAAGTTAGTTCTACAAAATTGCGGTTCACACTATGTAAAAAAAAGGCGGTTGGCAAAATGGAAGCTTTGGAGCTTTACTTGAACATTAATGAACATCTGCTAAATGACAGGCTGCCCTCACAGTATTTCAATCAAATTTTTAACGAGCCTACCTTTAAAGACTATCCCTTTGAGATGCTACATCGTTTGAAAGATACGAAGCAGTCTCCAAAGCATCACCCGGAGGGAGATGTTTGGAATCACACTATGCTTGTGGTAGACCAAGCCGCTGGGCTAAAGGATAAGAGCAAAGACCAAAATGTCTTTATGTGGGGAGCACTGCTTCATGATATTGGGAAGCCTGCCACTACGAGAATGAAGAAGGGTAGAATAACCGCTTACGACCATGATAAAGCCGGGGAGCAGCTGGCTGTTGATTTTTTGTCTTGCTTTACAGAGGATAAGGGATTTATTGGTGAAGTGTCTAAGCTGGTGCGCTGGCATATGCAAATTCTGTTTGTGGTTAACGACCTTCCATTTGCTGATGTAGATGCTATGAAATCCCAGACGGATATTAACGAAATTGCACTTTTAGGGCTTTGCGACAGACTTGGTAGGACAAATGTTGATTTACGGGCAGAGGAAAAAAATATTCAGGTGTTTTTAGAAAAGTGTGGATAAACAAAATATATAAAAAAGGAAGGCAAATTTTTTCGCCTTCCTTTTTTATATATTATCAATACTATTTTTATGGAGTGAGGAAAATTTGAGTCCAGTATGGGATGCCCTTTCCATTGGCGTATCCTACACCGATTTCTGTATAATTTCTATTTAAAATGTTTTTTCTATGCCCTTCGGAATTCATCCATGAGCGCATAACTGCCTCGGCGGTTTTTTGCCCTTTAGCAATATTCTCCCCGGCCGACCTATATGGTATATTAAATTTCTTTAGCATATCAAATGGAGAGCCGTAGGTTGGGGAGGTGTGTGAGAAATATTTTTTGTCGCGCATTTCCTCGGATTTTATTCTGGCTACACGTTGGAGCTGCCAGTTTAGCTTAAGTGGAGGTATGTTATTTTTTTTCCGCTCTAGGTTTACCAAATCTACTACTTGTTCTTCTAAGGTTAGGGTGCTTGGATCTGTAAGGGGCACGGTAACCTTATCCCCAATCATAATAAGGTTTGGGTCCTCAAATTGTGGATTAGCGTTTACTATTTCCGAAAGACCTACCTTGTACATCTGTGCTATTTTCCAAAGAGTATCCCCCGGACGCACAGTATAAATATCCGTTGCCGCTAAACAGTTAACCGAGGAAATGAAAAGTGCACCTAGGAAAAAGCATGAAAATCTCTTAAATTTCTTTTTCATTTTTTCAACCCTTTCTTTAAATAATATATAGTATTTTCAAATTATAATAAAAGATACCAAATTTTTGATAATAGTCCTGAGATTGTGAAAATGTGTACTACTAATTTTAATACAATCACTTAGGGTGTGTTTGAAAACTGATATTTTGCACTAGATATAGTCTAGCACGTTTCAAGTTGGGCTATATCTAGTAGTAAAATACAGTTTTCAAACATTACTTAATGTGAGTTCGACGAAATTGCAAAAACCGCAATTTAGTCGAACAAAACGTGAAAATTGCTTCGCAATTTAAGCCGCTAAAGCGGCTTATTCGACTTCGTCGAACTCACGTTACTTAGATTAAAATATTGTAATAAATACATAAGTTGTTGAATAAATCTAGGGATTGATTTATAATAATATTAGCTTTATTTGAAAATATTTTAATATGCATGGCTTAAAAAATAGGAGGGATTAAAATGTGGGTTTTCGTAATATTGTTTTTTTTAATGGGAATGGGTTTACTTACTACTGAGCTTTTTATTCCTGGCTTTGGGGTCTTTGGTATAAGCGGTCTTGTGTTTTTGATTATTTCTTCTGTTGTTACGGTGCTTAAGCTGCCTTTTGGCGTTTATATTTTAGCCGGAATGTTAGTTGCTTTGGCGCTGGGTTTTTTTAGCTTGATTAGATATATAAAGAGAAAACAGCTTTACGGAAAAATTATTTTAAACGAGTCGCTTGATTATTGTGCAAAGGAGATTGACGACCTTGAGCCGCTGTTGGGCAAGGAGGGACTAACTAAAACAGCCTTGAAGCCTTTTGGAATAGTTGAATTTAATGGTAAGAGTATTGACGCATATTCCGATTGCGCCCTTATTCCGGAAAAAAGAAGGGTTAAGGTTGTAGAAGTTAGGAAGGATAAAATTATTGTAACACCAGTTAACTAACTAAGCTTTCAGTTCAGAAGTGCTGAAGGTTATTAGATATTAATTTAATTTTGTGCTCTGCACAATGAAAGGAACGTGTATATGTTAAATGTGTATGCTCTAACAAGCTTTGTTCTGTTGGCACTTGGTATTGTTGTTTTCATGGTTATTTTTACAAGCATTATTCCTGTAGGGCTATGGGTATCTGCCATGGCGGCCGGGGTTAATGTAAGCATATTCTCCCTTATTGGAATGAAGCTTCGCCGAGTTAGACCAGACCGTATTATCCGCCCATTGATTAAGGGCACAAAGGCTGGGCTTCCTATTTCGGTTAACCAGCTCGAATCCCATCTTTTGTCCGGTGGACGTGTGGATAACGTGGTTGACGCTCTTATTGCTGCTCATAGAGCAAACTTGGAGCTTTCCTTTGAGCGTGCTGCCGCCATTGACCTTGCCGGTCGTGACGTATTTGAGGCAGTTAGAATGAGCGTTTCTCCGAAAATTATTGAAACCCCTTGGATTTCTGCTGTAGCTATTAACGGTATTGAGGTTAAGGTAATTGCAAAGGTAACTGTTCGTGCTAATTTGGGTAGACTTGTGGGCGGTGCAGGGGAGGAAACAATTATTGCCCGTGTAGGCGAGGGCATTGTTACAACAGTCGGCTCCTCCAACAGCCATAAAGAGGTTTTGGAAAATCCCGACAGAATTTCTCAAACTGTTTTAAGCAAGGGGTTAGACTCCGGTACTGCTTTTGAAATTTTAAGTATTGACATAGCAGACATTGATATAGGAAGAAACATCGGTGCCCAGCTTCAAATCGAGCAAGCGGAAGCCGACAAGCAAATCGCCCAAGCTAAAGCAGAAGAAAGAAGGGCAACAGCTATTGCTCATGAGCAAGAGATGAAGGCTCACGTTCAAGATATGAGGGCTAAGGTAGTAGAAGCCGAGGCACAGCTTCCTTTGGCTCTATCAGAGGCTTTAAAAAACGGAACACTTGGAATGTTGGATTATTACAAGCTTGAAAGCACAAAGGCAGATATTAAAATGAAGGAAAGCATAGGCAATATGAATTTAGACGTTGGACTTAAAATGTCTGAAAAGAAAAGTTAATTTTAAAGAAATGTATAATTCTTGAAGTTTGTCAAATAATAATTAGCGTAGAGCAACACTCTATTGACTTGGGACTGTTGAAAATAAGTTGTACAATGCATTTTCAGAATCCCACTTGAATTATGTAGGATTATAAAAATGAGTACAACTAATTCCCAAGCAGTCCCTTACCTTTACCTTTTTAGGTAATGAGGAAGGAGGTTAATTGTTATGGACAACAACAACACAAACAAGACTAGAAATAACAACAACAGCAATAACGCTAACTCTAACACCGGTAGCAACAACGCTAACGGAACAAGAAGCAATGTTGAGTTCGCTAATGAAATGAACACAAATACCAGTAGTAATAACAACAAAAACGATGCTCGCTAGTTTAAAATAAAAAAAGAGCCTGCCTAAGGCTCTTTTTTTATTTTGCTATGGTGGTTGGGGAGTGCAGCCTCTCTATGACATGATTTGTAATGCAATTATTATTGCATTATTCAAAAATTAATTGTAGTATACTCCTTAAGGTCAAGTACCGTGTTCTTGCCGAGCTAAATTTTCATAGGAGGGGTTCTATGTTTAAAAATATAAACGACGAGTTAGAAGCATTAAAGGAAGGCATGTACAGACACAACAAATCAAGCTCCACCATACATAACCTAACACAGCTTCTTATTCAGCAGGAAGATAAGCTTAACTCACTAAAAGCCATACTGGACAAAGAAACGTTGGATTTTGAAAAAATAAGCAAAATGAGTATAACGGGAATTTTCTATACAATACTGGGCAGCAGAGATGAGCATATAGAAAAGGAGCGGCAAGAGGCTCTAGCGGCTAAGCTTAAGTACGACAGTGCAAAGGAACAGGTAGAGTACACCAAAAACGAAATCCAAAGGCTGACCAAGGAAGTTGACAGCACTAAACACTGTGAAACACGATACAACTTATTGATAAAAGAAAAACGCAAAATCCTTACACAGTCTAATGGGGACAGAGCAGATGAAATTTTGAAGCTGGAAGGTAAAGTTTTACATTGCACCAACATGGTTAGAGAGGTAGATGAGGCAATATCAGCAGGTAATGCAGTTGAAAATGAGCTGATTAAAACACGAAACAGCCTTGGAAGTGCTGAGGGCTGGGGAAAATGGGATATGTGGGGCGGTGGAGGTCTGCTTACAAACGCAATAAAGCACTCCCATATAGACGATGCAAGAAGCTCTATAGGCAACATTCAGTCCTTATTAAGCAGATTCAAAACAGAGCTTGCTGATATTAAAATTGAATCCAACATTAACATAGACATAAGCCACTTTGATACCTTTGCTGATTTTTTCTTTGACGGACTTATTGTGGATTGGATGATTCAAAAGAAAATAAATGACTCTCAAGAAAGTGTAGAGCATGTTAAAAATCAAGTGAGCAAAGCACTAAGGCATCTTGACTCAATGAAAGCGCACCTAAATAAAGAAAAGCAGCAGCTTGAGAATCAGCTCCTAGCAATTATTGAAGCCGCCCAGTAGATTCCATATAATGTAAAATTAATTTGCATTTTTAAGCTTTATCATGTACTATTACAATGCTTGGAAAATTTTAAATAGGCGAAGTAAAGTACTACTTGCAAATAAGATGTACAATATATTTTCAGAAGTTCACTTGAACTATGTAGGATTGTGAAAATATGTACAACTAATTCCCAAGCAGTTCCTGAGGTGATTTTTCATGAAAAGCAAATTTTCAAAGCTAATTGCACCTATATTTTGGGTGATTGTTGTTTCACTTTTTGTTATTGCCCAGACTTTTGGGTTTATGGCTATTCCAAACGCTGCTGTACGTATTATTGCCGTTATTGTTGGCATAAGCATTATATGCAGTCTTATTTATGTGCTTTTCCAAAGATATAAGGAGCTTGAAGGAGGTGAAGAGGATGATATTGGTAACTACTGAATTTGTAAGCGGCAAGGAAGTTGAAACCATTGGCCTTGTTAAAGGTTCTACTATTCAGACAAAAAATTTGGGTCGAGATATTTTAAGCGGCTTGAAAACAGTTGTTGGTGGGGAGATTACCTCTTATACTGAAATGATGAACGAAGCCAGAGCTATTGCTACAAAGCGTATGGTAAAGGAAGCGGAAGGTCTTGGAGCCGACGCAATTATTTCTGTAAGATATGCTTCAAGCTCGATTATGGCTGGTGCAGCAGAGGTTTTAGCCTATGGCACCGCTGTAAAGTTTAAGTAAACTGCAGTCTTGGGGGAGCTGCACTCCCCCAAACCCCCTAGCACCCTAGCACTATTAAAATTTAAGGAGATGTTTTATGCTTATTAATTATTTACACGATTTTCTTGCATATGCCGTGCTTGTAGGCGGACAGCCTATTGAAGGCGCTCAAGGCGCAGGACAAGCAGCTGCAACAGCTGCAGCCCAGGCTGCCGAGACGCTTGCACCGCAAGCCGTACCTTCCGCAGCTGGATTTAGCCCGTTAATAATTGTAGCCTATGTAGCCATATTTGGGGCACTTTACTTCTTTACAATTCGTCCGCAGCGTAAGAGAGAGAAAGAAATGAAGACGCTTCAAGCCTCTCTAAAGCCCGGCGATAACATAATAACCTCCAGCGGCTTCTATGGAAGAATTGTTGACGTGTATGATGACAACTTCGTAGTTGAATTTGGTACAAACAAGGGCGTTCGCATTCCTATAAGAAAATCAGAAATTATCGGCATAAAGGAGCCAGGAAACGGCCTATCCAGCCAGCCGCTTAGTAAGGACGCAATCCCAAAGGCTGATAAATAAACTTTAGGCGGGTGAGTGAGTATGAAGAAAGCTGTGTTAATTCCCGATTCTTTCAAAGGTACTTTAAGCTCAACCTCGATTTGCCAAATTATGCAGAGTAAGATTAATGAGCACTTTCCTAACTGTAAGGTGGTTTCAATACCTGTGGCAGATGGTGGGGAGGGGAGCATAGACTGTTTTATTTCTGCTGTTTCGGGGGAAAAGATTCATTCAAGGGTAAAGAATCCTTTTTTTGAAGATATGGAGTCCTTTTATGGGCTTATAGATAATGGAGCCACTGCTGTTATAGAAATGGCGAGCTGTGCCGGACTGCCCTTGATTGAGGACAGGAAGGATCCCCTTAAGGCCAGTACTTATGGAGTGGGGCAGCTTATTCTTGCCGCCGCTTCCAAGGGCATCAAAAAACTGGTGATTGGGCTTGGGGGAAGCGCTACAAGTGACGGAGGAGTAGGTGCAGCCGCAGCCTTTGGCATAAAATTTTATAATGCTAAGGGAGAGGAATTTATTCCAACCGGCGGCACATTAATTGATATAGATAAAATTGACGTCTCCGGACGCTCAAATGCTTTGGACGGGGTTGAGGTTGTTTCTATGTGCGATATTGACAACCCTATGTACGGCCCAACGGGGGCAGCTTATGTTTTTGGCCCTCAAAAGGGCGCAACACCGGACATTGTTAAGCAGCTGGACGAGGGCTTGATTCATTTATGCGATATTATTAAACGAGATTTGGGCATGGATTTAAGCCAGGTTCCCGGTGGGGGCGCTGCCGGGGCTATGGGTGCCGGAATGATTGCGTTTTTCGGCTCTAGGCTGCAAATGGGTATAGAGACTGTGTTGGATATTGTTGAGTTTGACAAGGTTATCTCCGATGCAGATATGGTATTTACTGGTGAAGGGAAAATCGACTCCCAAAGCCTTAGAGGTAAGGTTGTTATTGGAGTAGCCAGACGAGCTAAAAAACTACACGTACCTGTAGTTGCCATTGTTGGCGGCTCTGACTTAGAGATGCAGGGGGCTTATGAAAATGGAGTAACCTCCATTTTTACCATTAACCGCCTTCCCCAAGATTTATCCGTTAGCAGAAACTTTAGCGGTGAGAATCTTGACTTTGCCTTTGATAATGTCTTAAGGATTATGAAACGATAAAATTAATGCTTCATAAAAATAACCCTATAAAATAGGTAGCTACCACAGAAAAATGTTTATTGCACACACAAAAAATCGCTATAGCAAAATAATAAAAAAAACTGACATCGCTTTTCAAGTGATGTCAGTTTTTTTAATTGCGATCAATATTATAGAAATGTATATATCTTCAATTAAATTTTTAGCTTTCTCAAATAAACTTGCCTTGAAGTTATAAATGTACTTGGTTTTACGAGCACTAAAGTAATTTTTAGCATCTTTTTGTACTAATTGTATGCAAAATTATTGACAAATATTGATTGGATGATATAATTATTAAAGAGCATGCGCATTGCTTCTTATTAATTTTTTTCTTAAAAGGTGTTAAATTTAAATGCTTTTATTTACTATAATCTAAATTTCAAATCTTACACATACTTCTTGTTGTTAAGTTATCGGTAATTTTTCGGACTCTATCATTTAAAGTAGTTTATAAAGGAGATGGTAATTATGAAGAAATATGTTTATTTGATGCTCAGCGTCCTTATGATGCTTTCGGCTTCAACTGTTTTTGCTTTAGATTCTAGTTTTACTGTAGATTATGAAGATAAGAGGCAAGAATCTGAAGAACACATTGTTTTTGCTCATGAGCAAGGGGATTATGATGAAGTAGCTTACACAAGATTTAATTTTACTAGAAATGCCGTTATGAGTGGTGATAGTGCTGAAGATTATGACGTAATAAACCAAATTATTAAAGAAAATGCGGAGTTAAACAAGGAAAAAGAACAGATGATTGAAATGCCTGCTACAAAATCGACTAGAGCTATAAGTATGTATAAGACGTTACCTGTTACAGTTTTTGAGCAAATCAACGGTTATTATTGCGGTCCTGCTACAGTGAAACAAGTTGTTCACTACATACGAAATTCATCGCTAGAACAGTCTAAATATGCAGAGAAACTTGGAACTACCACGGCTGGTACAGCTATGACTAATATACCAGGTGTTTTGAATATTGAAGCCA
>CAYWBF010000051.1:0-11559 GCA_964456085.1 uncultured Eubacteriales bacterium | reverse complement strand
GCTGTCCGTATGCTCTACTTCTGGGTGGAACTGAACGCCAAATAGCTTTCTATCCGGATTTTCGCAGGCGGCATAGCTACAGTTATCTGTTTGTCCAATACCGGTAAAGCCTAAAGGCAATTCACTAACTCTATCAGTATGGCTCATAAGCACATTAAGATTCTGCTTCACGCCTTGAAACAATACTGCCTCTGTTTTTAATTCAGCCTTTATCCTTCCATATTCGCTTATATGACACGGCGAAACTGTTCCTCCAAGCATATGGCACATCATTTGCATTCCATAGCAAATACCCAAAACAGGTATATTAAGATTAAATATCTCAGGGTCACATTTAGGTGCATCATCAACATACACGCTATTTGGCCCACCTGTAAAAATAATACCTATAGGCGAGAGCCGTTTTATCTCCTCAGCTGTTATATAACCTGATTTTATTTCTGAATAGACGTTAAGTCCCCTAACTGTTCTGGCAATAAGCTCCTTATACTGGCCGCCAAAATCAAGCACTAAAACCATTTCTTTCATATTATCACCACTCCGTCAAATACTTTTTTGCTTGTTTCTGTCATAAATACTGCCTCGTCGGTGTACCGAATCACTAGCTCACCGCCAAGCAGCCTTACCTTAATGTCCATATTCATATCGCAATAACCGTTTAATACCGACGCAACCGCTGAAGCACAAGCTCCTGTACCGCAAGCAAGGGTTTCTCCGCTACCTTGCACCCAAACACGCATTTTAAAGCTGTTTCTGTCTACAACCTTGACAAACTCCGTATTAACCCTATTTGGAAACATTGGGTGATTTTCAAATTAAGGGCCAATGCATTTTAAATCAATGCCATCAAGGTCATCGCAAAACACAACCACATGAGGATTTCCCATGGAAACACAGGTAATAAAATAATTCTTACCACCAATATTTACTTCTTTATTAATTATCGTGTCGTCATCCAGGCTAACGGGAATTTTCCTAGGCCTAAGTTATGCCTTGCCCATACGAACCTTAACAGAATAAACAACAGAATCTCTAACCGATAAATATAGCGTTTTTATACCGCTTAATGTTTCTATTGTTATATTAAGCTTGGGAAATATTCCGCTGTCATACAAAAATTTTGCAATACACTGAACGGCGTTGCCGCACATCTTGCCCTCGCTGCCGTCAGAATTAAACATTCTTATTTTTGCATCTGCTACCATTGAGGGCAATATTAAAACTATCCAATCTCCCCCAATACCATAATGCCTGTCCGAAAGATTGACAGCCAGTGTTTCTATGGAGTAAATTTCCAATGTATTTTGGATTTTTTCATTTGTATTAGTGTCAAGGCAGTTGATATATATGTAGTCATTGCCACAGCCTTACATTTTTGTAAATTTCAGCTCCATGTACTTTCACCTAAAGTTATTTTTGAAAAAAACTTTGTGTAAAATCCCCAGCGGTTAAAAAATATGAATATGTTATTTAACTTCCGTCTATTATAATACCCTTTTGAAAATTTGCAATATTTTTTAAAGGGAAATGTTTGAGTAAAAAAATGGTGCCCCGATTTCTGCTTCTATGTAAATATTTACAATATGATTTCTGTAAAATATACTATGTCTATAAAAATTTAGGGGGATTTAAAATGCTCAGGCCAAAGCTAAAGTTTAAAAGCATTGGAACAAAGCTAATGGTTGCACAAGTGCTGGCAACCACCGCCCTTATGGGTATAATAATGTTTATTACATACAACGTATCCATAAGAGTGCTTATTAACGATACAATGAAGCTAGACAACGAGCTTGTTTCAGCTACAAGCAAGAGCTTTGACAAAATGGTTACCTCTTTTAGGCTAATGTTTAACTACGTTACAATGGACGAGGAGGTGCAGCGGCTTTTAAAGATGCCCTACTCCTCCACAAACGATTTGGACTTTCACATGTCTAATTCGGAAATTAACAGCAGAGTTTTAACCCAGACAATTTTTGTGGATGAGATACACAGCCTATATTTATATGACGATAACGAAAATTTAAGAATAAGCTTCAAGCGCAGATATAAGCTTGGTGAGCCGGATATTGTCTATAAGGAGCTAACCCCAAACGAGTTTTCCGATTTCGGCAACGTAACCATACAAGAAAAGGAAGGCTTCATTTTTTTCAAAAGGAAAATACTTGACATAAATTCCCATGAGGGTATAGGTTATTTAATTGTAGTCTACGACAAAAACAGTATAAAAAACCAGCTTGACGCTATCAGCCCAAATAAGCTGCGGTTCTTAATGCTGCTGGACGAGGCAAACGCACTTATTGAGCACAGCTACACAAGTAATGATGAGGTTGCGGAAGTAGTAAAGCATATCGACCTTACCCAAAAAAGCTATGTAGACAACCTAAGCGTAATAGGCAAAGCCGTTATAAACATTTCAGAGAGCTATGTAACAGGCTGGAAAATTGTATCGGTAACAGCAGTTTCCGAGCTGGCTAAAGGAGCGGAGATTATATCTAGGTCAGTTCTTATAGCTGTAATTATTGGCACTGTGCTGTCCTTGGCTCTCTCCAGCATAATCTCCGAAAGATTCAGCAGAGCAATTATCAAGCTTACCAAGCTGGTAGATAAAATCGAAAGCGAAAACCTTAACGTACATTTCGATTATGAAAGCGACGACGAAATAGCCAAGCTAGGTCAAAGCTTTAACAATATGATGGATAGGGTAAATTATTTAATCAATGAAGTATACCGAGAGGAAATAAAAAGACGTGACGCCCAGCTTCAAGCGCTCCAATCCCAGCTTAACCCCCATTTCCTTTATAATACATTGGACTGCATAAACTGGCTTGCAAAGCTTGGTCGAGCAGAGGAAATAAACACCATCACTCTATCCCTTGCCAAAATAATGAAAGCAAGCGCCAAGCCGCAAAAGGAGATTTCCGTAACAGAGGAGCTTGAATATGTTAAGGATTTTTTGGCGATATACAAAATCTCTTTACAGGACAAGCTTAGATATGCAGTAACCTTAGATAGCGAAGCCGCACAAATCCCCATACCCTGTCTGCTTTTACAACCCTTGATTGAAAACGCCGTAAAGCACGGCATAAAAAAACGCCCCCAAGGAGGCTCCATATCCGTAGAATGTAGATTACAGGAGGACGTAGTATTTTCCATAATAGACGACGGCATGGGCATTGAGCCGGAAAAGCTGCAAGAGATACGAGAATATATAGCAAGCCCCGACTTGAAGGACAGGCTTGTCAGTATAGGAATAAGGAACGTTGTGGACAGATTAAGAATCTTCTACGGCCAGAGGGCTGAATTTAACATTGAAAGCCAGCCGAATATAGGAACAATAATAGAGATAAGGATAAAAGATCATGAAAAAAAAGCATAAGGTACTTTTATTAGATGATGAAATACTGATTACAGACGGACTGCAAAAAACTATAGACTGGGCAAGCCTAAACTGTACTATCTGCGGCGTAGGGAACGATGGGTTAACAGGTATTGACTTAATTAATGATGCTTCCCCCGATATTGTTGTCACAGATATTTTGATGCCGGGCAAGACAGGGCTTGATGTAGCGGAGTACGTTTATAACAACTGTCCCGGTACCTTTGTAATAATTATTACAGCTTACGAGGACTTCGACATGGCAAGACGAGCCATTGCCTACGGAGTGAAGGATTATATAGTAAAGCCAATAGACAGCCAAAAGCTTACAAAATCCATAGAGAGCATAATAGGAAAGCTTGCCAAGGAGCAAAGCGTAAAGCCTATACTTTCTCAAGCCATTCTGTTTGATATGGCTATTTATGGTATAGATTCAAACCAAGGAATAAGCGATATATTCGATAAGGAATTTAACTGTGGTCTGGTTACTATGTTTAAAACTGCGGAATACTCAGGTATTCTAAACGAGCTTAAGTGGTTTTCTGCTAAAAATGAATACATAAAGGCGTTAGAGGAAAGTGGCAAAAAATTTATTTACAAGCAATTTCAAAATAAAATAATAACTATATTCGCCTTTGGTGACTCAAAAACCGCAGCCCTAAAAAGAAAGCAAGTTATTGATCTGCTAAACAGTATCCTTAATCAAATAATGGTTGACAAGGAAATCGTAAGCTTTATGTCCGTTGGTGATACTTATAATAATTCTGATGAGATAAATAGAGGCTATCTACAGGCTGAAGGTCTGCTGGAGCAGTCCTTTTTCTGTGGAAGCCCTATACTTTTTGAGCCTGCCTCCGGAAAAAGAAGTGCAAACCATGACGCTCTAATTAATATTAATCCGCTGATTGACCTTGTTTCCTTAGGGGATAAGGAAGGCGCACTAAGTATGCTTTCGGAAATTATTGGTGCGCTAACTCATAGCGGCGGCAGGGAAACAGCCATACATACCTTAAGGCAGCTTATTCTAAGTATTAACTCTATAATAGCAGAGTACGAGGAAATAACAGACCGGCTGGACGTTACGATTTTATCCCAAAACGGTAGTATTGTTAATATTAAGACCCAATTGGAGGAAGGCATTGGCGATGTATGCTCATGGATTAAGGCAAAATCAAGAATTACAGACAGCGTAAAGTTAATAATCCATAAGCGGTACAGTGAGAGCCAGCTAAATCTGGGGCTAATTGCCGAGGAGCTGCACCTAAACCAATCCTACGTCTCACGGCTGTTTAAAAAGGAAAACGGGGAAACCTTTATAAAATACTTAACGGACTACCGCATAGAAAAGGCTAAGCAGCTTCTAACCACTACTTCATACAAAACAGGTGAAATAGCTAGGAAGGTAGGATTTATTGATGAGCGTTATTTTAGTCAGGTGTTTAAAAGAAGTTGTAAAACAACACCTACTGAATACAAAGCAAAGTTCAACAAAAATACAGACTGATTTATTATAAAAGTCATAAATTTAAACAATAAAGTCAAAAATTTTGCCTATCAATGCTGGAATTTATTTGTGTATAATATATACAAATAACAAAAGGAGGTTATGAAATGAAGCGAAATATAACATTAACTTTGCTTTTAACATCTGTGCTGGCAGCTTCTGCTTTGCTAGGAGGCTGTTCTGCTGCAAGCACACCTGCTGCGGCACCGGCACAAAACGCCCCTGCAAGCTCTGCTCCGGCAGCTGCACCTGCTGCTCCTGCTGAACAAAAAAAGAACGTAAAGCTTGACTTTATGTGGTGGAGCGACGGCGTGGAGGGAGAAACAACCCAAGCCATTATCAAGGATTACCAAGCAGCAAATCCAAATGTTACATTGAATTTAATCGAAATCCCTTACAACGAGTACGAAAACAAGCTTAAAATTTCCATATCCGGTGGAGAGCCTCCAGCACTTTCCCGTATATCTAACGTAGGACTTTTTAAGGACGTTGCAGTAAATATTGACGAGTATGTTGAAAAGGATAAGCTTCTAAGCCAGTTTAATGAATCTCTATATGGGTACTTCGTATATGATGATCATGTTAAGGGCTTGCCCATTGACGTAACAGCAAACGGCTTGATTTATAACAAGACAGCCTTCGAGAAGGCAGGGGTGAAGGTTCCTACTGACCCTAATAATATTTGGACTATTGAAGAATGGATTCAAGCTATGAAAACCGTTATGGAGAAGGGCGACGTAAAATACGGACTTGTTGTAGACCGTACAATACATAGATTCTCTACCCTACTTTATGGTCAGGGCGGACGCTGGCTTGATGATACAGGTAAGAAGGTTGTTTTAAACAACGAAGCCGGAGTTAAGACAATTGAGCTTTTCAAAAGACTTCACGATGAAAAAATATGTCCCGACTCTGTTTGGGTGGGCAGCGAAAATCCAAATAACCTTTTCAGAACAGGACAAATCGCTATGCATCTTGCTGGAAGCTGGATGATGACTAACTACAGAGATAATATTAAGGATTTTGAATGGGGCGTAACTTACCTTCCTGTAGGCGTTATGCGTTCCTCCGTTCCCGGTGGTAAGTATGTTATGGCTTTTGACAAAACAGGTCTTGAAAAGGAAGCTGTAGATTTTATCACTTACTTTACCGAAACTGCTCAAAACGAAAGATACTGTAAGGAATCCTTATTCATCAGCCCAAGAAAAGATCTTGCTAACATTGATTTCTCCTTCGGCAAGGAATATTTTGCAGTATTTGCTAACGAGCTGGCTAATACTCCTGAGTATGTAGCTAACGACTGGGCGCACCCAAAGCTTTCTGCTTCCCTTACTGTAGAGCTTAGAGAGGGCATAGCTGATGCTATTGCCGGAAAAATTGAACCTCAAGCGCTTATGGACAAAGTAACTAAAATTGCACAAGATGCAATAGACGAATAATTTGCTTTAAAAGGCCGAAAAGCTTAATAAGCTTTTTGGCCTTTTAAGAATAATTCTGTATTCTCAAAAGGGGTGAATTTTATGACAAAAAGCAAGCCCTACGTTAATTGGGGTATGAAGCTTGCGCCTTGGGTGTTGATTGCGCCTAACATGATAATATTTTTAATTTTCATTATTTATCCTGCAATAATGGGATTTTCTCTATCACTTACAAAATGGGACGGAATTGGCGTAAAAAAATTTATTGCTCTTAATAACTACGTTAATTTATTAAAAAACGAAATATTCTGGGAAACCTTAGGCCGTACTACTCTTTATACAGTAGTAACTGTACCGCTTATTATGATAGTATCTCTTTTCCTTGCCAACCTTATGATAAAGGAGATTAGAGCAAAGGGATTTTTCCGAGCAGTGTTTTATTGGCCTACAATGATTTCCTTTATAATAGTGGGTCTTTCCTTTAGATTTTTGTTTGGGGATACCTTTGGGGTTATTAATTACATGCTTGAGCTTATGGGCAAGGAGCCTGTTTCTTGGCTTACCAATTCCAGTACAGCTGTGTTTGTAGTAATATCGGCGTCAGTGTGGTCACGGGTTGGTTTTTATATGGTTACATTTATTTCGGGGCTTCAAAGTATACCTACCTCTTATTATGAAGCATGTGATGTAGACGGTGCAAAGGCCCATGAAAGATTTTTCTACATAACACTGCCCCTGCTTAAGCCTACTACCTTTCTTGTGCTTATACTTTCCGTTATTGATATGTTTAAGTCATACCCACTTGTTAACGCCTTAACAAAGGGCGGCCCTAACAGTGCTACAAAATTTATCGTACAGTACATATACGAAGAAGCTTTTACTAAATACAACATGGGCTATGCCAGTGCACTTTCAATGGTTCTGTTTTTTATTTTGGCAATTTTCACTGCTATCCAATTCTATGTAAATAAAGGGGGAGAAGTAAAATGAGTATATATACGTCAAAAAGGATAAAATCAGTGCTGCTGTATTTGATGCTTGCTGTTTTGTCCTTTATTTTTTTGGCTCCAATTGCATGGGTTGCTTTGTCGTCATTTAAACCCGGCTCGGAGCTTTTTGCGTGGCCTCCTTCACTTTTCCCTAAAACACCTACTATTAGTAACTATGTTACCGCCTTTAACAAGGGGGACTTTGGTAATTACTTTAAAAACAGCGCATTTGTTACTATTGCTGCTACTGTTATTACTATAATAATTAACATAATGGCTGGCTTTGCCTTTGCAAAGTATGAGTTTAGAGGTAGGAATATCATTTTTGTTGCATTTATTGCTACGCTTATGCTTCCTCTTGAGGTAATAATGATTCCTATTTTCCAGGTGGTAAAGTTTTTTAAGATGTACAATTCCCTTTGGGGAATAATTATTCCTCCGGCGGCTACTCCTACGGGAGTTTTCCTTGCTAGGCAGTATTTTCTGTCGCTGCCCAATGAGCTTATGGAAGCGGCAAGAATAGACGGTGCTTCTGAGGCTAGGATATTTTTGCAGCTTGCGCTGCCTATTGCTAGGCCTCTTATGAGTGTTCTGGCAATTTTCTCCTTTATGTGGCGGTGGAATGATTTTATGTGGCCGTTGCTTGTTATTAGGGATATGAATAAATATACTGTGCAGCTTGCTCTTGCAAATTTTAATGGGCAATTTTCCGTGGACTGGAACAGCCTTCTTGCTATGGCTGTTGTAAGTATGGTGCCTGTGCTTGTTGTTTTCCTTATTTTTCAAAGGCAGTTTGTTAAGGGTATGGTTGTTTCTGGTATGAAGGAATAAAAAAATGAATAGGAGTAAGATTAATGAATTTTTTGAAATATGACTTGTTTAAGAACAGCATAATTAACAGATGGTTATTAAGCGGAATTAGAGAGGAGCAGGTTCGCTTTGAGCCTGTTACCCTCTCGGGGAACGTTAATGAATGGCTTAAAAAGGGGTTCAGCCTACATGAAAACCCTTGTAAGACTGCTTTTGTAAAAAATAGAGTAACTGAGGAAATAAATTATCCTGCTGTCATTGAAAATCGACCGGGGGGTGTTGTTTCTTGGAAGGGCTGGGAGGACAGCTTTTCGGTTTATTATCCCTTTAGGGACGTAAATGTTAATAAATCGGGGTTTTGGTTTGTGCCGACGTATCTTAGTGCATGGGCTACTACCTACGTTGAAGCCAAAACCGAACATACAGCCCCTTTGCAATTGCGAACCTGCGGAGGGGCTTCTGTATGGGTTAATGGTGAGAAGGCTTTAAGCTTCTCCAATTTTAATCGAAATATTGAGGGTAGTAAGGATTTTCGTGTTGGTCTTAATCAAGGGCTAAACAGAATTGATGTTTTTTTTGATGACCTTGCAGAGAGAGATACTTACTTTTATTTTCGCCTTGATTATTTAGGTGAAGATGAGGTCACTCAATGTGTACCCGTTGGAGAAAATGACAGTGAGGGACTTGCTGCTTTAGAGGAAGCAATGGAAAGCTTAAGCCTTGAAAGCTACAGCTACACCTCCGGAGATATAGAGGTCGAGCTGGAAAATCCATTTGCTTTTCCATTATCGGTAAAGCTTCATGCTGGCTCGGAGGAAAATCTTCAAACGGGGAATATTGTTGAAAAGGAAATTACTATAGAGCCAAAGGGAAAAATGCTTTCCATTGGAAAATGTAAAGATTACCCAATGGGGCTGTTACATATGGTTGTATCTGTAAAGCTGGGAAAGGTAGAAATATCAAGAGCAATTGGCTTTGAAAATTATCCGGTGGACATTGTACCAGAAAAATTAGAGGACATTGCTTCGAGAAAACGTCAGACCATTGAGTTTTTGGCTAAATATGGGGAGGAAAATATTAATAAGGCTGTTGCCTTGCTTTACTCCGGCGGAAGTATTGAGCTGGCAGAGAAGCTTATTCGGAATCAAATAGAAGGAATCACAGCACGATATGATTGCAGTGATTTCCATTTGGTGTACTTCCCTCATATTTATAAAAAATTCCGTCACCTGCTTTCTCCACAGCTTGTTGAAGAAATGAAGAAGTGTATGCTTAACTTCCGATACTGGATGGACGAACCGGGGGATGATGTTATGTGGTTCTACAGCGAAAATCATGCGTTGATGTTCCATACCTGCGGTTTGCTTGCAGGAGAGCTGTTTCCTGATGAGATTTTTACAAACAGTGGTTTGACAGGCATAGAAATGCAGTCGAAAACAAAGGAGCTTCTAAAAAAATGGTTTGAAGCATTTTATAGAGAAGGCTTTACGGAATGGAATTCCAGTGCTTATCTGCCTATTGACGGTCTTGGACTGGGAAATCTTTATGCCCAGACAGAGGATTCTGAATTAAAGGGTATGGCTAAAAAGGCTTTGGACATACTTTTTTATCTGCTTTCTTTAAATAGTAAGAATGGGTATTTAGCCTGCTCCGCCGGAAGAATTTATTTTAAGGAGCTTATGGGTAATTATATTAACGCTACCTCGTCTATGAGCTATGTAGGCTATGGGTACGGAAATATTAATCAAGCGGCTAAGGGTGTTTTATCCCTGTGCTTTAGTGACTATGAGCCGCCAGCAGAATACGCAAAGTATTTCACGGCTAATGGAGGATTGGAGTACAAATCTACCCAAGGCTATGAAAAGCACGTTAATACCTATACCTTTAAAACTAATAATTATTTGCTAACCTCTGCCGCTGACTTTAAATATGCAAAGCCAGGCTATCAGGAAAATGTGTTGCAGCTGTTTATATCCCCTGATGCTCAAGCTTGGGTTAATCACCCGGGAGAACATGCCCTTTTTGGCTGTGCACGTCCTTCCTATTGGGCAGGGAATGGATACCTGCCTAGGGTAAACCAATATTTAGGCTTTGCTTCATTAATTTATAAAATTGACGAAAGTCACCCCGTTGATTTTACTCATATGTATTTCCCGGCGGCCGCCTTTGACAGCTATATACTTTGTGAAAACTGGATTTTTGCACAAAAGGGCGAGTCTTACCTAGCGGCATATGCTCACAATGGGCTTACCTTAACCAAAGAAGGGCCAAATAAAAACAAAGAGCTTGTAAGCCCAGGCTATAATAATATTTGGCTTATTCGAGCCGCCAGCGCAAAAGAATTTTCAAGCCTTAATGATATTAAGGAAAAAATTCTTGCCTCGGATATGGAGATTAAGGTTGAAGGCTTGGAGTATAGCTTTAATGACCCATATTATGGTAGGCTGTCTGCGTCTATTGATAATAGATTGACTGTTAATGGCGAAGCCATGGTATATGAGGGCTTTGATTTGGAGGGAAGCATACAATGGATACAAAATTAGACAAGGCCTTAATTCATGGGTTACTAGAGAAGGTTTCCAAGGCAATGATGAAGCTTGAAAACAAGGGCTTTGAAGAAAAATACCCCATTGGGCTTATTGACATTAACCTATGGGAATGGCCTCAGGGTGTTGGGCTTTATGGGCTTTATAAATACTATCTTATTACAAAAAATTCTGATATACTGGAATTTCTTACAGACTGGTTTGACGCAAGAATGAAAGAGGGGCTTCCCGAAAGAAACGTAAACACTACCTCACCTATGCTTACTTTAATCGGTCTTTACGAGTTGACAGGTAGGGAGGAGTATAAGGAGCTTTGTCTGGACTGGAGCAGCTGGATTATGAAGGATATGCTAAGAACAGGCGACGGTGCCTTCCAGCATATGATTACTGGCGACCCAAACCCCGGGCAGATTTTAATTGATACTCTTTTTATGACTGTGCTGTTTCTTGCTAAGGCTGGGAGAGTGTTTGGCATTAAAGAGTACGAGGAAGAAGCCAAGCGTCAGTGCTTAATCCATATAAAATATCTGTACGACACAAAATGTGGCTTGTACTACCACGGCTTTGATTTTAAGGGAATGCACAACTACGGCGCTATTCATTGGGCAAGAGGTAATTCTTGGTACACTTGTGGAATTGTGGAGCTTATTAATATAATCGACATCGAGCCAGGGCTTAGGCAGTATTTGCTTGACACCTTCAAAGCGCAGGTCGTTGCCCTTGAAAAATATCAAACCTCTATGGGTATGTGGAGAACTATAATAGACGACGAAACCTCCTATATTGAAACCTCTGCTACTGCGGCATTTGCTTATGGAATACTTAGCGGTGTCCGACTTGGATATATAGAAAAGGAGTTTAAGCAAATAGGGCTTAAGGCACTAGGTGGAGTAGTTGAGCAGATAGATACGGACGG